>CAWVZQ010000142.1:0-7039 GCA_963934405.1 uncultured Opitutales bacterium
TACCGGCAAGAAGCTTTGGGAAGAACCCATCGACACCGCTGACGGAACAGTCGTCTTCTACATGATGGCTACGGAGCATGGACTTGTCATCCAGTCATCGACCGGTGGCAAGTATCACCTTTACAACCACGACCTGAAAACGGGAAAGCAAAAATGGGAGACTGCAATTAAATGGCCCGCCGATCATCATAGCGGACATATGCAACACCCGGTCGCGGTAAACGACAGACTCTTCCTCGAACCTTCCGCATTCGACCTCAAAACGGGGAAGAAAGTTGTTGATCAGATTGGCAAACGTTCAGGCTGTCACACCTATGTAGGCACAAGGGATGCCCTTATCTACCGTGGAGCGGGAAGACAGATTGCGATGTGGGGACAAGAAACGAAAAAAGTGTCCACCTGGAACCGCCTTCGACCAAGTTGCTGGCTGAGCGTGGTACCAGCAGCCGGAATGCTTCTCGTACCGGAGGGCGGTGGTGGTTGTTCGTGCGGAGGGTGGATGGAAACCTCCCTCGCCTTCCGCCCGCGAGGAAAAACAAAGGAGACCAAAAGCAAGGAATGATAATACGAGGAAAGCTTTCGGTTCTGTTGCTTTGTACGGCCTTGCACCTCCATGCCGAAGACTGGCCGACCTACCGGCACGACAACCGGCGCAGTGGCGTAAGCGCAGAACAACTCCCGGCCCAGTTAAGCGAGACTTGGGCTTACAAGTCCCAGGTTCCACCCCAGACCGCATGGTCGGGACCTGCAAAATGGGATGCTTTTTCGGGAAACAAGGACCTGCAGTCCATGCGAAACTTTGATCCCGCATTCTTTGTGACTTTAGTCGGGAATGACGTCTACTTCGGATCATCAGTCGACAATGCAGTGCATTGCATCGATGCTGAGACAGGAAAAGAAAGATGGGTTTTCTTTACCGATGCGGCCGTCCGCTTCCCTCCCGCAGCCGCAAACGGCAGGCTCTATTTCGGCTCTGATGACGGTTATACCTATTGCATCGATGGAAAAACAGCCGCTGAGATCTGGCGCTACCGTCCCATCGTGGACAAACGACATACCCCGAGTAATGGTAAGCTCATTTCCTTATGGCCCTGTCGCACGGGAGTCTTGATACATGGCCAGCGTGCTTACTTCGCCGCATCCATGCTCCCTTGGGAAGCATCCTACCTGTGCGCAGTTGATGCAATGACAGGGAAACCGGAAGGGGCCGGTTGCTTCGAGGCCCGCCAGACCGAGGTTACCCTGCAGGGAGCCTTGCTCGCATCGTCTGATAGCCTTTACGCCCCCCAAGGTCGGGCGGCCCCCATTGTTTTCGACAAGACTACGGGAAAAAGGCGGGGAAGCATACCGAACGCCGGTGGAACCTATTGCCTTCTCACCGACGACGACCAGTTGATCAGCGGACCGAAGAACCAAAAGGAAAAGAACCAAGTGCTTCAAGTCGCCGACGGGACTCAACGCAATCACCTGCTAACCTTTCAGGGAACTAACCGGATGCTCGTCAACAAGGGCTTTGCCTACCTTCACCAAGGGGAAAGCCTGACCGCGCTCGACCGTGTCCCTTATGCGACTCTCCAGGGGGAAAAACGACAACTACTCGGGAAGCAGGCGGCAATTGCCAAGCAACTGAAGAAAAGGAAAAATGACCAAACCCTGAAATCACAACATGCCGAGCTTGGCAAAAAAGTCCAACAGATCACTGCCAGTCTGCCCAAATTCTTCAAGTGGAAAACCCATTGCGAACATCCGATCGGATTCGCTATGGGAGGGAATACCCTTTACGTGGGCGGAAATGGAATCGTCAAGGCCTACAACGCGTCCAATGGAGAAAAGCAATGGTCGGGAAAGATCGAGGGCAAGGGGTATGGCTTGGCGATCAGTAATGGTCGATTGCTGGTAAGTACCGACAAGGGGCACATTCACTGCTTCGAATAATCAAGGAAACGCGGTGAGATTCCTCTTCCAATTCGCATTCTTGGCTGGGTTGTTGTTTTTTCAACAAGCCCAAGCCTGCCAAGTACCCGTCTTCCGATACGCGCTCGAACGCTGGCAAGCCGATGAGTATGATGCCGTGATCATCCATCAGGGGGTGCTTGACGAAGAACAGAAAAGCGCCCTGCAAATCATTGAAAAAGCGGGCAGCCCGTCATTCGAAACTGGGGCAAACCTGGCTCTGCATAAACTCGACCTCTCATTCGGTCCTTCCGTCGATCCGCGATGGCAATCGGAATTCTCAACTTTCAAACCGGATGATCCTCCCCTGATCGCCCTCTATTATCCTTCATCCACAGGAATCGAAGAACCCCTTTGGACGGGCGACCTGACGATCGCCAACGCAAAAGCCATCATCGACTCACCTCTCCGACAGAAAATCCGGAACGAGCTGCTTGCCGGAACCTCAAACGTCTGGCTCCTTCTTCTAAGCGGGGACGAATCCTTGGACCGCGAAGCCGAACAGCGCTTGAGGAAGTTCCTCGGCAAAGCGAGTGCCCAAACTAAGTTGCCCGACGGGATCATCCCACTCGAGAAAGCCCATCAACTGCGTTCCGGACCCCAAGAGGGCCCCCTTGACATGGATGATGTTCTGCGCTCCAGCGTGCCATTGAAAATCCATTTTTCCACTATTGCCGTTTCCCGGAACGACCCGGCGGAGGAAATATTCATCGCCATGCTCGTGAACCACAGTCCGCGCATGCGCTCTATTGCCGGCCAACCCATCGCAATTCCTATATTCGGTAGGGGCCGTGTGCTTGAAGGGATGATCGGGGAGGACATAACTCTTGAGCATACACTTGGAGCATCAAGTTATCTGTGTGCCGCTTGTTCCTGCCAAGTAAAGGAAGAGAACCCCGGACTTGATATGTTGATGGCGGTAAAATGGGCGGACCACATGCTTGGCAACTTGATTATCGAGGACAGGGTACTTCCTCCTCTTGAAGGCATTGCCGAAATAATCAATGCTGGCGCCGGCACTCCCGCGAAAGGGCAAAGCCAAGAGGCTGAAACAACTCGCGACAATCCCGAAGACCACAGTTATGTTCCCATGGGTCTGATCGTCACACTATCTGCCGTTGCAATCCTTGTTTTCATCATTCTCTCTTCCCGTGCTAAAAAACCTACCTGATTGCGTGCCAACAGATGAGCTTAACCGAACAGGACAAACATTACATCCAATGAACCCCAGCATCCATCTCCTCATCCTTCTTTTCTTTACCGGGCAAACCTACGCCCAGAAAAAATCGTCGGGTTACAGTCCCGAGGTGCCTAAGCCCACATTATCCGAGATCTCCTATGGCAAGCACGAGAGAAACATCCTCGACTTTTGGAAAGCTGAATCCAATTCGCCTACTCCGGTGGCCTTCGTCATCCATGGAGGAGGATGGACAGGAGGATCGAAAGAGAGGCTCAATAGGTTCGCCGATCCAAATGCCTTGCTCAAAGCGGGCATCTCCGTGGTGGCAATCAATTATCGCTATGTCACATCCACCGAAAAGCCCCCCGTCAAGGCGCCGCTCCATGACGCTGCCCGAGCCCTCCAATTCGTTCGCAGCAAGGCGAAGGCATGGAACTTGGACAAGAAACGGATCGGGGCGGCTGGCGGATCGGCGGGGGCTTGCTCCAGTCTTTGGCTTGCCTTTCACGACGACTTAGCCGACCCAAAGAGCAAGGATCCGGTGGCAAGGGAATCTTCCCGCTTGTCTTGCGCCGCAGTCATCGGAGCCCAGACAACCTTGGATCCGAAGCAAATGGTGGAATGGACGCCCAACAGTCGATACGGTGGCCATGCCTTTGGATTAGGTTCCTTTGCCGATTTCCTCAAGCAGCGTGAAAAAATTCTTCCTTGGATCGCCGAATATTCGCCATACGCACTCGTGACCAAGGACGATCCCCAAGTGTACCTGATCTACAGAGCTCCCCCTGCAATCGGCAAAGACCAGAAAGATCCAACACACACTTCGAACTTCGGAGTGAAGCTGCAGGAGCAATGCAAAGCAAATGGAGTTGATTGCGAACTCGTCTACTCTGGTCTACCCAAGGTGAAGCACGAGAACCCGACCGCCTTTCTCATCTCGCAGTTAAAGGGCCAGTAAGCAAAAAAATGACTTATGAATTCCGCCAAGCCTCTTTTTAGTCTGGCTTTAGCCTTTGTCTTCTCTGCCCAAGGTTGGCCCAAGGACAACCTCTTCCCCATCCTCGACAAGGACCTTCTGGATGCCCCCGCCAACCGCATCGTTTACCAACACTTGGCCAAGCAGGCTTACAATGCCCTCGATCGTCGCGAAATACGTCTCGGAAAGATATCCACACCTGATCAGTTCAAGAAATATCAGGAAGAATTAAAAAAGTTCTTCGTTTCTAGCATCGGAGGCTTTCCGGAACATACGCCGTTGCATGCAAAAGTTGTTGGGGAAATCGAGGGTGGCGACCATCGGGTCGAGAAGGTCATTTACGAGAGCCAGCCTCAGCATCACGTTACAGCCACCCTGTATCTTCCGAAGACCAAGCCTCCTTATCCCGCGGTCTTGATCGCCTGTGGTCATACTAAGACTGGAAAGGGAGCGGACTACAACCAATACATCGGAATCACTCTGGCTCGCAACGGCATCGCGGCCTTTTGCTATGACCCGATCGGGCAAGGCGAACGAAGTCAAATCCTTCCGGAAGAAGGTCGCAAACTGTCGTCGGTCGCGGAACACTTTCTGATCGGTTCCGGATCTGCTCTGCTGGGTCTCAACACTGCGCGGTATCGGATTTGGGACGGCATGCGGGGCATAGACTACTTAACAACTCGCAAAGACATCGATGGGAACAAGATTGGTTGCACGGGTTGTTCGGGAGGCGGCACCTTGACTAGTTATCTCATGGCTTTGGACGAACGAGTGGGCTTTGCCGCACCTGCATGCTACCTGACCACTTTTCGTCAACTCATAGAAACGATAGGACCACAGGATTCGGAACAGAATATCTTCGGGCAAATTGCTTATGGTATGGATCATACCGATTACGTCCTAATGAGAGCTCCGCGCCCCACCTTGATTTGCTGTTCGGCAGGCGACTACTTCGATGTCCAAGGCACTTGGGATAACTTCAGGCAGGCCAAGAAATTCTACAGTCTGCTCGGCGATCCTTTGGCCGTCGACTTGGTGGAGGACAAAGGCAAGCACGGCATCACGAAGTTGCAACGCGAAACGCTGACTCGCTTGGCTCGTCGATGGTTTTTGGGTGACGACGGCACAGTGAAAGAAAAGCCCATGAAACCGCGTCCAGTCGAAGACTTGTGGTGTACCACAAAAGGAGAGGTCCTTCATCTTGCGGACGAAAGGACGGTATTCGACCTTAACCGCGCCCTAGCGAAAAATGTTTTTGCCGCGGAAAGAAAAAGATTCGCCGGACTTTCACCGGAAACTGCCCGCAAGATGGTGCGGAAGGTTTCGACGATTCGGCTCTCTGCCAATTTGCCTAAGCTCGAGCATCACGTTGTCGAGACAGTTCAAGAAAACGGTCTGAATATGATCCGAGGGTTCTTTCGTTCCAAGAATTCATACCCTTTAGCCTCAGTGGCTTACCTTCCCGAGAACCCACGGAAGGACCCGGTTCTCTTATTGCATGGTGAGGGCGTGAAGCAAGGTCATGAACAGGCCCTAGAGCTGAGCAAGGCCGGCCACACGGTGGTTTCGGTGGAGATAAGTTGCACAGGAGAAACCCGGGGAAGCAAATTCTCCGAGCAATTCGGAAGCTGGCAGACCTTTTACTTATCTTATATACTCGGGCGTTCATTGGTTGCATTGAGAGCAGAAGACGTGCTCAAGCTTGCCGTCAGCATGGATGGTGCGGGTATTGTCCGCAAGGGCACCAAGATGAACCTAATGGCAATCGGAGACGCTGCGATTTCCGCACTCCATGCGGTGGCTTTGGAGCCCGATCTTTTTGCTCAATTGCAACTTTTCGAACGACGTAGTTCCTGGACTGCGATGCTTGAGGAAAGTCAGCCCAATCGTTGTTTCGAGGATGTCATTCACGGCGCCTTGAAGGTGTATGACCTGCCTGAATTGGAAAGGCTTTGCGGAAAGAAACTTCTTTCGGAAAACAAGTAAGTGGAAGACGCGTGCCAATTGCCTCTCCCAAGGCAGACATTCATGGTAAGAAGTAAGGGTTTACCTGGGAGACTGGCGCTGACAACACTGGAAATTCGTTTCAATCACAGCTACGCACCCAAATTCTCCGATCTGGCCAAGGTCATTCGTGGCGAAAATAAATTCGCATAGTCCTACCAACATGGTCACGACGAAAACGAGACGCTGATGAAGATTTGCGGGATTGATTGATATCAACATTTAAGTAATGGCAATCTATTCGCATGCGAAATGATGCTAAAAACATGAACCACCGATGAAACTACTTACCCTCACCACCCTGATCCTTTCCCTTTTTTGCGTATCCGCCGATCCACTGAACGCACAGACAAGCGACAAAGCCCCCGCGAAGAAGGTAAAACAGCCGAGCAAGCCGAAGCCAAAGATCAGGGATTTCAGGAAGAAGACGGTTCCGTTCCGTCAACCCGCCATCGACCTAGCGGGCGAATTGCGAAAGATCGACAAGGAAGGCATCCAGGTCGACCTGCCGGCAACCGCGATCGACAAACAAGGCCGTGGGCTCGTTGCCTACCTGGAGTGGAATGGAAAGAGCGATGCCCTGCGGCTCGCCCGGACGAAGGCTGATGGATTCGAAACCCTCACCACGGTGATTGAGTCGACTGTCCTACATGCACCCGCCCTTGCGGTGGACGGCAAGGGGACGACCTGGGTGGTGTGGAGCGAGACTGCGGACGACCAAACCGTGAATTTGAAGGCCTGTTCCTGGGAGGAAAAGAAAGGCTTGGGCAAAACCGTCACCTTGGCGGACACCGATGCAGCCGAGGCCTTCGCGGTGGCCGGAACCGATTCCAAGGGAAGAGTCTGGGTGAGCTGGCAATCCTTTCGGGCGGGCGAAGGCGACGTTTTCGCCCGCTACCGAGATCCTGCGGCCAATCAATGGTCGA
>CAWVZQ010000143.1:0-7032 GCA_963934405.1 uncultured Opitutales bacterium
TCACCTAAGTTATAGGCTAAGCCGACAACCAGACCGACAAGCAAGCATAGAGCTGTCGAAATAACCGCCAACTGCATGAGCCACGGACGTCTTTTTCGCTTCTTGCCTGCAGATGATCCATCCTGTGCGGAAACGGTGGAACCAGACGGTGCGGTCGATGCCGTGTAACTGGACGCCGCTTGCTGGAACTGAGCCATTTCGCGATCGGAAAACGTCTTTGGAGCCTTTGCTCGAGTTTTCGGGGATTTGGCCCCGGACGCTTTCGCCTTGGGCCCCTTGCGAGCAACGTGAGCAAGATCGTCGTCGATAGGGTCGACAACCTTGCTCTGAGCAAAATCACGAAGATCCAAGTAGTTGGGGGCTCCGCCCTGCTTCAAGCGCTCGGCAGCAGGCTGACCTCGGGCTCCGATCCAAGAGAAAATCTTAGCATCATCGTTTTCTTGAAGAAAGGTAGTAAAAGAGTAGTCCCAAGCATCTAACGATAATTTGTGAAGGGCGGAGGATTCGGCAAACAGCTTGAGAAGACTCTCCTCTTGCCCGGGGTCCACCTCCAACAGCACGGGTTTTTTCATGCTCGGTGAAACCAGAATTGCAGCGTTGCCGGGATCGTTTGTAGCGGCAAGCCAACCGTTGGCAGGGATGAGTGCCGGGGACTTGAATGGTGTAAGGTCTACCTCCTCGGAATCCTCGAGGTAGCGGGGTCCTTCCTCCCATTTAGTTTTCCAACCATTCCAATTAGTAAGAATTTCCGCGGGTGACGGAACGGTTGCAATCTCGAAGCTGTCGAGAATGAGATGGTGGGCGATGTAATTGGTGCGATTCGTGTAGTCGAGACCAGCGTCACTGATTCGGCTGACGACAAAAAACTCCTCCGAACCCAAGGCCAGTTTTCGGAAGAGAGCGACTTTGGCCTTGGGACCATCGCCTTGCTGATTGTAGTCGTAGACACTGAGCCGTTCCAGTTCACGAACTAGTCGACTGCGTATATCCTTGTGACGGGCGACCGTGCAATACCCTGACCTACCAGGTTCCAAGCCTTGAGGGGCACTGGTGAAGATCAGTTGGCGGGCCATGACTTGGCTGGTGGTCTGCCGTTAACGGCCTTATGCCGGTTCGGGTACCGGTATCAGATCAGGTTCGACTTGCGACAGAGCCCAGAGAGTGGGAACTTCGACCATCACAGGGTCTAACTTGTCGGGATCGGGAGCGATAAATTCTTGATCGCCATTTTTGTAGGTGGTCGGGCTATGGCCAAAAGCGCTTACGGGAAAATAGCGAACGTTTCTCGAAAGCGTTTCAGCATTCGCAACTATTCCCGGATGCATATCGATCAGGTAATCTCGGAGAATCTCGGAATTGGAATCAATAATTTCTTGAATCAATTTTTTGTCCTTAATTGGCCATTGGATACGCTCCCAATCCAATTGATCTTTTAGAATATCGCATTTGCCGATCATAACGGCAAGCGGGACATCGATTTTGTCGGCGATACTGATATTCTGGTTCTGCTTCACACGCACCTCCAACTCGGCCATGATAATGTCCTGTTGGTCGAGGCGTTTGCCCTTTTTATCAAGTGCGAATTGGGGGTCGTCATGCCCACGCAACATCCGCCGAAACTCGGGACTGGCTATCGGGTCGAAGAGGAAGAAGATACCGGAGGAACTGGCGACATGAAGGGTGCCGGGGGATTCCTCGTTAGCGATTCCCGGTTCAAAATGCTCTCCCGCGTTGTCGTAAAAGATAATGGAACAGTCATGCCCACCACCTCGAGGGTCGGAAAGACTGAAGACAAAGGGCTTAGGCAGAGCGACAACGCGGTCGTGACGCTCCAACCGTTCGTACATTTCGCCCTCCAACTGTGTCTTTATCAGCATGGATTCCGCAGGATCCGTTCCGGCGAAAAGGCGATTCTTCATAGAATTCAGGATCGCGTTAAAAGCAGGATCGGCATCACGGAAGGCGATCCCGAATTCACGAAACATCGTTCGCTGAAGTTGCCGCACCAAAACGCTCAAATAATAAGATTTACCTGCACTGGGCGCCCCCACTATCGAAAAAATATGGTGCGTGACGTCCATGAATCCAGGAGGCAACTTATGATGACAGTGTGGGCACGCGACATCTGTAGTGGGCAAACCCATGGCGTCCATGGCTTGTCCCTTAGAGTTGAACTCGGTCGGGATGAAACGGAGCATGGCATCCTCGCCAAGTTTACGATCTCCCCGCAAGTCTTCGTGCGTTGCCATACTAAGGACATCGGAACGATCAAACCTCAGCCAACATATTGGGCATGTGAATTCACCTCGATCCGGATCAACGACGATCTCTTCCTCGTAAATGGCTTCCTCTTCTTCCTCTTCTTCTTCGAGTTGGAGAAAATCAAGTAGGTGCACCACCCAAAAGGGAACATCCAAACCCATCGGCTTAATAGCGCATTCAGCGACGTCTGCGCCGGACTCACGTATCATGTCGATAACCTCGTATCGACCACACTGTCCGAGTTCCATTCCGCTACGACCGTTCGTCAAAACCCATTGCCCCTTCTGGATTTGATCCGCCCAAGACTTGGGATCTCGACCGACAAAGACAACCAGAGGATAACCGGTAAACTGCAACGCGCAAACTTCCTCTTCCTCCACTGTAAAGGGCTCAGTAAAAGGTCCGCCGTTCACCAGTAGGCGCTCGTCCCCCTTCTTGTTGGGAACGATTCGAAAATGGTTGCCCATCTTCTTGATCATGCATGCCCCTTCCCATTCGTCGGAACAAGGCACTTGCCAATCGGCATTCCCAAGACAACCAACGATGAAAGGAAACTTTTCCATAATCTGGAATCGCCCTTCCAGACAGTCATACAATCCAATGGTATTTTTCTTTCCTAGCACAGTAATTTACTCAAAAGTTCGCTAACATAAAAAAACTAATTTTGATCCGAGCACACATATTAAGTGTAATTCCCTGCGGCATAAGGAACAAAACGAGGTAAGTCTAAGTAATTCACTAAATATTTAAGTAGGGAATTGAAAACATTTAGCCCGACATAGCAAACCCATTTTAGTGCGCTTGGAATTTCTATTCAGAGAAAAGAATAAAGTATAATCTCCATTGCGGCGAGGCCGATCACGATTTCTTTACGGGCTAATCCAAACTCGACACCTAAAATTCCCACTTAGGAGTGGGACGACAACAGGAACCCAGTCTAGGGCAAATGGCGTAAGTCCTTTGACTTTCGACGAGAGAGCTAACTCAAAATGTAGTGCCTTCGGACTCCTCCAAATCGTCAAGTCTCTTGGCTACGTTTTGGAGAAGGCGATCCTCTTCATTCAGCATCTGCGTAAGCTTTTTGAGTCGACTTCGTTGACCCAGCAAGCCCTTTTTACCAACAACCCGACTCTCCAGATTAGCCACCAGTTTTTCCAGTGAAAACACGGCATTCTGAAGTTCCTCGTCCAAGGTATTCACCTCTTCCTCCATTCGCCGACGCCCTTCCGTATCGGAACTCGAGTTCGACAAGGTTTTTCTGAGGCGCATCCCTTTCTCAATTTCCGTAACGATGTCTTCGTAAGCCTGCACCACAAGTTCCTGCGTATCCCCAAGACTGGAGACACCGGAAAGCATACCCTCAACCACGCGGGAACGACAGGCTAACGCCCGTTCATATATCTGAGCATAAGCTCCTAACCCCTTGTCCACAAGGCTTTGGGAAAATGCTTTCTGCTTCTCTAGGCGTTCCTTTTCTCGCTTTTTAAGAGCATCGGCGGCGAACATTTTCTTAAGCCGCGACCATTTGCTCGCCCACAAGCCTCCCATAACTCCGGCGGCAGCTCCAAAACCCAATAAAGCGGCCCAGCCGGGCATGGGAACAAAGGCGTAGGCACCCGCTACAGGCAGAAGGGGAAGCCAAGTTACCGGAGACCAAAGGAGTTCCTTGAGCAACCTCCCCTTGAAACTTTCCTCCCTCTCGCTCACAACGGCAAAAACTGAAAGGCTTTCAGGGAGTGATCCCAGCGGGATTAGCTTTGACGTCGTGGACGAGAAAGACTTTTGCCAAACGACATCTTCGCTTCCAGGCTCGACTACTTTCACCTGGATATTGTTGCGGTAAATTTGTACTGCCCAAGCCCTCGGCAAGAATACGGTTTTCATTTACGCTACAAACACCAACCAAGTACCCTTTAATGGACAAAGCACGCTCGGCGGAGAGAGCCATGTCCACCTCTGAATCGGTTCCCGGACTGACGTTCGCCTGTATAACTATACGGTGGTTTGGGTAGTGGGGCAGCTTGCCCGACGCCGCACGCAACTTGTCTCTAAACTCCTCCGAAAGAACAGCTTGCCCGGAACCAAAAATCACCGGCTCATCAATAAATGTTCCTGTAATTCGACCTTTGACTCCGTTCCACTGCTCCAGCGACAATGGGGGGAAATAGCCGCTTACGTATCCCTTGGTCGCGTAACGATGAACGGCTTCCACTTCCTTCGCAGAGGCGATTTCCTTAATGGGGTCACTATTGACAAAACTGTAAAAGCTACCGCCTGCGGGCGGTGAAGACAAGTCGCCCACGTCGCGACAAATTTTATGGATGCGTTCAATGCCCTCAACCAACTTGGGCAAGGCTCCACTCTGCAAACCAAACCACTCCTCGGCATTCTCCTTAAGTGTGATGAAACGTATACCCGCCAACATTCCGGCGGCAACATCGGACGATTCACCGGAGTAAGCGGCCGCCAAAGCCTCGAACTCGGCGGGGCGATTAAGATAGTAATGCAGGGCTCGAAAGTACGCCTTGGTCAACTCCTTGATCACCTCGGGTTCCTTGACCAAGGTCTTTCGAGAAGCCACAGCGACGTCGAGAATAACTCCTCTTGCCTGAGTTGTATCAAGCACCACCTTGGCTCCTGAAATCTGGTCAACCGCTTGCGATACAAATGGTTCCCAAAGAACGGCAAAATCAGCCTTCCCCTCTTTGAAACGGCTAAACGCTTCCGCGCTGTTTTCCGTTCGAAAGGAAGCTACCTTGGCCTTGGCGTTCTCCAGTTTGAAATGGGAGATGCTCGACTTGAGCAGAAACTCAGAGGGTGAAAAGCCCACCAATGAACCGCGAATACCTTTCTCGTCCAAGTCGTCCAAGGTGTTTACCTTTGGGCCACCGACAATGGCGTCTCCGCCAAAAGACTCGTCGATCAAGAACACGATCGCACCCGGATAACCAGCGCCTTGACCGTTGGTCAGGTAACTGTCGATCGTGATGGTGGCCAGGTCGCACTTTCCCGAATCCAATCCCGCCACACGTTCCTCGAAGTCAAATACGTTCTCGTACCGAATACCCAGATTTTTTTCCTTCAAGTATTCCTGCATCGCTCGAGACTTGAAGATAAGGTAACCGAGCCAATCGTCTCCCCACACGGTTATAACGCGGTCGAAATCGACGGCGTCACTGCTTTGCAAGAGCAGCTCCTCGCGCTTTGTTTCCTCCCTCCCCGTCTCAGTCCATTTCCACGCAAGCAAGGCCACGATGACCAGCAGGCAGACGATGGTGAGGACTTTCTTCATAATTCAACTTCAGAATATTCGAATCTCCGCATTCAAGGGCTAACCGCTCTTTTTGCAACAAATACTAGAACAAAGAAACCAACTACGACAACCAGTACTATTTTTACCTGACTACCTTCCTCCTCCGCAATTGAACCGTAACCCTCTTCGCCCTCCGCTCCGTCACGAGAGGCTCGAACCTCCTTACCCAAGGGTAATGCAGAGACTCGGGCCATAGCTTTTTCTTCTTCGGGAGAGATGCGAAACTCGATGTCCAAGGGCACCTCGGCATCAACGTTCGCTAACGAGGATTGTAACTCCTCACGATTGTTCGCTGCAGCAAAATGAGTGGCAAACCCGTCCAAGTAGTCCCCTTGACCGTGAAAACCGATACCGAAAACCTCGACATCCTCCAGTCGTAATTTCGAAATCATTTCACAAACCGCAGGATTTCCGCCGGGATGTTTGGTTTCATGACCGTCGGTCAACAGAATCAACAAATGACGCTCGTAAGGCGTCACCGACTCTCGCCGTTTCTTGATCATCCCAAAAGCCCGTTCCAACGTTGCGACAATGGGCGTCATCCCTCCGACTCGAAGTTTGTCCACGGCTTTCAATACTTGACTCTCACCGTTCTTCACGAAATTGACGTCCAAAGAACGCCTGTTCAGTGGGAGAAAACACCAGGCGTTGTTAGGCTCGGCTTTCTCCAACCACCAGCGAAAGGCTTGCTTCGCTTGACTTAACTTTCCTCCTTCCATGCTTCCGGAGTCATCAAAAATAATGGTGTAGGCTGTACCCGTCTGCGAAGCGAACTCCGCATCCAATTCAGAAAACTCGGAGCTCTGGGCGAAGATCGCATTAAAGATAAGACAGTTGGCGATGACGAAAAGGACAAGCAATGATGATAGATTCTTCATGATGTATTACTCCTATGATTGGGGATGGATGAATGGCCACGAAGCCTAACGAAGGTCTTCCATTCCGAAATCGAGAGGAATCTCACTTTCCACCCCGATGATGATCAGCTCTCCCCGCATGTTTTCGGTACGTTGCTGTGGACTGGAGGGATTGGAATGCTTGGGATCGCTAACTCCCATTCCCTTAACGTCGAAGCGGGAAAGATCCATTTCCTGAGCCGACAAGTCGTGATGCTCTCTTAGGTATCGAGCATAAGCTCGCTTTACGGCGAAGGCTCGAGAATAGGATAATTTGTTGGCGGCGTTTGCTACCTCCTCCACTTGAGGAAGAGGAAATTGCTTGAACGCCCCACCTACCTTTCTCTCATAGGTAGTAGCCCCTCGGCTTCTCTTCATGCGAACAAAGTTGTGAAACATGTTGTCGGCATGTCCTCGAAGCTGCACCACGGCTCCACCGTAACGAGTAACCTTTTCATGAATGGTGTTGAAAACGTCGGGGTAATCCCGCCACGCGAGATCGGCCATCGATGCAGGGAAGCCAAAAGTGTAAGTGAAGAGAGTACCCGCACTAGAACTTTC
>CAWVZQ010000144.1:0-7002 GCA_963934405.1 uncultured Opitutales bacterium
GGAACAGCTCTAGACGGAGACGAGGTGGAACTACGACGGTTCCCCCCTAAAAAACCCAAAGGAAAGCCGAAAAAGAAATTTGGCGGGAAGCCGGGAAAACCTCGCTATGGAGTAGCTAAGATTCTGAAACGGGGAACGGATGAGTTTCTCGGTTATTTGTCGAAGACGGGGAAAAAGACAACATTAGTTGCAGAAAGCTCTCGCATTCACCTTCCCTTCAAGGTGGTGGGAGATACCTCCGCAGCCCGGAATAAAGAAAAGGTTCTGGCCAAGTTTCACCGTTGGGACTCACCCGCCCCACTGCCATCCTGCCGCATTCTTCGGGTACTCGGTCCGGCGGGAGACCCCGTAACCGACCATGTCGGCATACTCGCCAAGTACGGTTTGTCGGGCGAATTCCCACAAAAGGTAGACGAAGAAGCAGAAAAAACACCGACGGAAGTTCAATCTAAGGATCTCACCGGTCGCCGCGACCTCCGCAAAGTTTTTACGCTGACCATCGATCCGCTCGATGCACGAGACTTCGACGATGCGCTTTCCCTACGCTCCATGGAAAACGGTGATGTTGAAGTCGGTGTCCACATAGCCGACGTTTCCGCCTATGTAAAACCAGACTCAGCCTTGGATCTTGAAGCCCGTAGAAGGGGCAACTCCACTTACTTGGTCGGAGAGGTGGTACCGATGCTGCCGCAAAAACTGTCGAACGGAATCTGCAGTCTGGTCGAGGATGAAGACAGGTTGGTGAAATCGGTTCTTTTTAGATTCGGCAAAGATGGAAATTTTCGAGAGAGCAAGCTGGAGGAGAGTGTAATTCGAAGCGACAAACGTCTCACTTATGAGCAGGCAAAACTGTTCATGACGGAAAAAGACTTGGCGGCTATTCGCTCGGCAAAACCACCCAAAAGCCGATACTCGGGAAACCCCGGCATACCGCTTTCCAAACTCCCCGAGGGTGTTCTCGGGCAAATTCGAGGTACAATTAAAACGCTGTGGTCCATTGCCTCCAAGCTGCGAGTTTCACGATTGAGAGCAGGTTCATTGGACTTAGCTAGCACCGAGGTGAAAATTTTGGTTGATGACAGAGGGGTTCCCGAACGAATTATCCAAATCGAAAACGATGAAAGCCATAGCCTGATCGAGGAATTCATGCTCCTTGCCAATGAAACCGTGGCGAAGGAATTGCGAAAACGAAAATTGCCGGGGATTCATCGCGTCCATCCAGACCCAGATCCTGAAAACCTGGAAGAACTGAGGGCTTTCGTATCCCTCTATGACCTATCTTGCGGAGATCTCACAAATCGAAAAGAGGTGACCAAGCTTTTGGCTTCCATTCACAAGCATCCCTTGGCACAAGTTCTACGAATCAAGTTTTTACGAAGCCTAAAGCAGGCCTGTTATCGATCTACCCCGGATGGGCACTATGGCTTGGCCAAGCAAGATTATCTCCATTTCACCTCACCTATCCGCCGCTATGCCGACCTCGTCGTCCATCGGATAGTGGAAGGAATTCTATCATCCGAGCAAAGGAAGAGACCGGATGCCAAGCGCTTGGACGGCATAGCCAAGCATATTTCCGTAACGGAACGCAACAGCGTGGATGCCGAACGTGAATCCGTGAAGACAAAACTCGTCGCGTTCTATGAGCGAGAACTGAAAGAGAATAAACCAACACCGCACGATGCAGTTATCACAGACATCATAAAAAAAGGGTTTTTCATTGAATTACCCGACACCTTGGCCCGAGGTTTCGTTCCTATGCGCACCTTACCCAGAGACCAAAATTACCGCATCGCCACGAATGGAACGTCTATTGTCGGGCGAGATCCTCGCAAACGCCTTAAACTCGGCCAACGGATAAAGGTTCTCGTATACCAAGTGGATCACGCTGAAAAACAAATCGATTTCAAGCTGGCAGGGAAATAATTACTTTCGCGACCTGCCTCGGATTGAAAAGTTCCGTTTGATGTGGTTTCCGATCTGTTCCCCGAAGGGTTGACAGATTTCCGATTGAAATCTCTATATGATCGCAACAACTCGCTTTTTCATTCCCAAACCGGCTTTTTGAATTCTCTTGAGCGACAATACACTTTGCCTCCCGACCATGCTTAATCCTCACCGACACCAGTCATCATCTGCATTTTCCGCATAATCCTACCACATGAGCTACAACTACCATTCAAAGTTGGAGAAGATTTGGAAAGACGCCGTAGAGCGATACGAGCAAGGCCGACGTTCCCCCGAAGGATTTCTTTCAGAAGAGGAACTCAAGTTTCTTGCCTCGATAGGAATGAACGTAATGGACGTCTTCGATTTCGCCGAGGATTGGGTTTGCGAAGGGACACCTGATCTCGCCACGTTTCTTCTTATTCATGATACCCGGCGAGATTACTTTCTACGAGAACAAGAAGGCCAAGCGTCGAGTCACCGAATGGATTCCGCGACCCTGCCGGCAAAAAGTGAAGAGATTGAGGGGATTCGCTGGTTGCCCCGTATTATTCCAAAGGCCAGAGCAAAACTTCGCGGCGAGCTCCCACCCGACACAATGTTCTGCTGCGGAGGAGACAGAAATTTCTTTCAAACCAACGACCTACACCCCAGTGAGTTTCTGGCCGTCGTCAGAGACGCAGGTGACGACGATCAAGTAATCATTGAGTGGGTATTGAAGAGAAGTCGGGAATCTTAAACCTTATGCCATGAATTTTGAGAAATACCATGCCTTGGGAAACGATTACCTAGTACTCGAACCGAGTGAATGTCCTCACCCTCTGGCCGAAAAAGAAATCATCCGTATCTGTCACCGCAATTTCGGCTTGGGTTCCGATGGTATCCTTTTGGGCCCCTCCTCGTCAACTGAAGCCGATTTTGGTCTCCGCATCCTCAATCCCGACGGAAGCGAGGCCGAAAAAAGCGGCAATGGCCTGAGAATCTTTGCGCGTTATCTTCGCGACCAAGGCAAAGTGGGAGTTGAGCCCTTCACCATCCATACCCTTGGAGGTGTAGTAACTTGCGAAGTGTCCTCTGACGCCTCCGTAATTTCCGTCGAGATGGGACAAGTCAGTTTTCACAGTGACGAAATCCCGGTAAACATTGAAGGCGATCCTCGCGAAGTGCTCGATGAACCGATAGAAGCAGCAGCACAAAACCTGCAATATTACGCTGCGACAATCGGCAACCCGCATTGCGTCGTGCCGGTAGACAAAGTAGATCGAGCTTTCGCCTGTGAAATCGGTCCGACTCTGGAAAACCATTCCAACTTTCCCAATCGTACAAACGTTCAGTTTCTCGAGGTTTTGGACCGAAACAACATTCGCATCGAAATCTGGGAGCGCGGGGCAGGCTATACCTTGGCATCGGGCAGTAGCAGTTCCGCCGCCGGAGCCGTGGCCCGTAAGATGGGAGCTTGCGATGAGAACATTACCGTCCATATGCCGGGAGGGAATATCCAGCTCCGCATCGACGACGAGTTCAACGTCACCATGACTGGACCAGCCACCCGAGTCGGTTCCATGACGCTTGATCCGGAATGCCTAGTCGGGTGTTGAGACGACCTCGGGCTTCCTCGCAACCCAAAATCGGCATTCGTCCGAAAACTTTCTCACGAGATCGCTCTCATTCGCCAACTGCGATCGCAACGCGTCTACCTCGACCTTGAAGCCCACCTCCCTCAGGTCCGACACGACGTCTGCCTTCGTCGGTACGTGAATATAAAGCTTTCCCATATCCGTAGACTCGAAACGATCTCCATATTCAAGCAACTCGGGTATCTGCTTCTCCTTGCGCCAAGCCAATTTCTCACGCTTCCAGAACTTCTTCCACTTGGCGCATTCACGATCATGCGTAGTGAACACGAAATAGCTTCCCGGCCGAAGAACCCTGAATATTTCCGAGATGGCTTTACGGCGATTGATGCGAGCAGGAATCTGCATGAGACCATTGAAGCCGAAAACGGCACCGTCAAATAGATCGTCCTCGAATGCCAATCTCGTGGCATCAGCTACTCGCAAGTGCACCCCGTAGTCCATCGCTCGGCCCAAACGTCGAGCCCTTTCGATCATCTTGCGAGAGAAATCAGTTGAGAGAAGATGTTTGTAGCCCAACTCCCAAAGCCCAAAGGATATGCGTCCGCATCCACAACCCAGTTCCAGTAAACTAGCCGACTTGTCTGGAAAAATTCGTTGAAATACTTTCGACTCGGATTCCCAGAGTCCTATTGCCATGGCGGCATGGGCGTAATGCTCCAATACCTTTGCACCGCCAAAATAATCCCGTACCTTATCGGCATCGACTTTCTTAACTAACTCCGTATCGACCATATGCTAAAAGAGAATGAACGATCGGAACGTTCGGGCAAGAATCTTCCGGTTCCAAATTCCTTGCCTCTTTCCCAAAAAATTGTTTTATTTAGCCTTTTTCCGCAAATGAAAGCCACTATTGAGACCCAAGGTAGTCAATTCACCGTAGAGCAAGGCGACAAGCTCTTTGTAAACCGTTTCCCTGAATCAACAGAGGGCGACGTCATAGATATTGACAAAGTACTCATGCTCCTCGACGACGGCAAAGCCTCTTTCGGGGCACCCTTCGTCGAAGGCGCTTCCGTGAAGGCCAAGATTCTTGAAAACAAGAGGGCTAAGAAAGTCATCATCTTTAAGAAAAAACGTCGCAAAGGCTACAAACGCCGCAAAGGGCATCGTCAACAGATTTCAGTGATTGAAATCGAGTCCATCAACGCCAAGTAACCCCAAGAAAAGAGATAATCCATGGCTCACAAAAAAGGACAAAGCACTTCTAATAACGGTCGCGACAGCAATAGCAAGCGCCTCGGAGTAAAAAAGTTCGGCGGTGAAAGCGTCGTAGCGGGCAACATAATCATGCGTCAGCGCGGAACCAAATACCATCCCGGAAGCAATGTGGGATGTGGTCGCGACTTCACCCTTTTCGCCCTCAAGGACGGTAAGGTAAATTTCGACAAGGAACACCGTAAAGTAAACGTCGAAGTCGTTTAGTTTCACCTCAAATAATTTGCGGGTTCCCCAGACCCGTCACCCCAAAGCATGGAAGAACCCCAACCCCGGGAAGAGTCCGAAAGCGAGTTGCCCCAACTCGACTTTGAACAATGCCGAGTACTGGGTTCGTTGATCGAAAAGGAGTTAACCACTCCCGAGTACTACCCAATGACCCTCAATGCTCTCCTGAACGCCTGCAACCAAAAGAACAACAGGAGTCCGAAAGTTAATTTCTCCGAGGAGCAAGTCTCCCAGGCCATCGACCAGTTGCGGATTAAAGGACTCGCGTTCAGAATGGACCTCGTAGGGTCTCGCGTCCCAAAATTTCAACATCACTCGGAAAAAACGCTCGACCTGATAAAACCCGAACGAGCTATCCTTGCCGAGTTATTGAATCGGGGTCCCCAAACCGGTGGGCAGTTGCGTAGCCGTGCTAGCCGTATGTTCGATTTCGAAAGTCTTTCCGACGTGGAGGAAACCATAGCGGAAATGCAAGACCGCGACGAGCCGCTCGTTATGGACATGGATCCCGCCCCCGGTCAAAAGGAACGCCGATGGCGTCACACTCTTGCCCCTCCTCCCGCGGTGGAGGAAAGCGAGGGTGCCACCGTCTACGTACCTGCCCCCGACCCTAGCATAGAAAAAGTCGAATCAATGGAGACCGAGTTCAAGGAACTTCGTGACGAAGTCGAAGCTCTGCGTTACCAAATTCGTGAAATGTCCGATGACTTTCGCGAATTCAAAAAGCAATTCGACTAGACTACCGGACCCTTTACTATCGGGAATCCCTCAGTTCGCCACTGGCCAACTGTTCTAGGAATTCCTCGTAAGTTCGAGCAATGCCATCCTGCAAGGAAATACTTGGCGACCAGCCCGTGCTCAAGATGCGTGATACGTCCATCAACTTTTTGGGATTCCCATCAGGCATAGAAGTATCCTGTACGATTTCTCCCTCGAATCCTACGGCGGACATTACCAGTTCAGCCAATTCACGGATCGAAACGTCTTTCCCGCATCCGACGTTAACCCAATCGGGAGGATCTTCCAGTTTCAGAAGATGCAGCAGGGCCGCCGCCAAATCCTCGACGTGCAGGAATTCTCGACGTGGTTTTCCAGTCCCCCAAATGGTTACCTGAGGAGCTCCAGCCTCTTTTGCCTCGTGGAACTTACGCATGAGAGCAGGCAACACGTGGGAATTCTCGGGATGATAATTATCGCCCGGACCATAAAGGTTCGTAGGCATTGCCGAATGAAAGAGTACACCGTACTGGTTACGGTAGTGACGGCATAACTCCAAACCACAGATTTTGGCGATGGCATACGCCTCGTTCGTCTTTTCCAAAGTGCCCGTAAGCAAGCACTCCTCTTTCATCGGTTGGGGAGCGCCGCGAGGATAAATGCATGAACTACCCAAGTTGAGAAAACGCTTCACGCCGTTAGTCCAAGAAGAGTGGACGAGGTTTAGGTTAATTGCTAAGTTTTCTCGGATAAACTCGGCCGGGTAGGTATTGTTGGCGTATATGCCCCCTACCCTCGCGGCGGCATTAAGAACAATGTCGGGCTTTTCGGTAGCCAGAAAACCGTCAACTGCCGCTTGGTCGTAAAGATCCAGTTCCGCACGCGTCCGGGTGAGGACCTCCCAACCGCCTTCATCCCGGAGAGCTCGGACAACTGCGGAACCGACCATGCCCCGATGTCCGGCAACAAAGACCTTCATATGCGCATGCCTAAATGTTCAGGTAGCGGCATTTTGCAAAGCTAGCTCATTCTTGGCTAATTTCATGTCGGCATCGACCATAATGCGCGCCAATTCCTTGAAGGTCACCTTCGGTTCCCAGCCCAACTTTTCCTTGGCCTTTGAGGCATCCCCTATCAACAAGTCGACCTCGGCGGGGCGCTCGTATTTCTCGTCAAACCCGATGTATTCCTTACTATCCAAGCCCAAGTAGGCGAAGGTTTCATCCAAGAACTCTTGCACGGTATGAGTTTCGTTCGTGGC
>CAWVZQ010000145.1:0-6961 GCA_963934405.1 uncultured Opitutales bacterium
GTCAGCAGGTTGCTGCCGGTCAAAGGGGTCTGTCGAGAATGACTGACGGGAAAATGGCGGAGGAATCCGTGCAGTTGGCCAAGGAACGGATGCGTACGCAAAGCAACCTATCCTTGATGACGCAAGCACGTGGATTGCGAAAGAATTTATATGATGTTCTTATGGAGTAGTCTTTACTTGAAGGAGACCTTCAACCCATTCTCCCTCTTCCTTAACTTCGCCGCTCCGACCGTAGAGAATTCCGCCTCCATGGAATAATCCGTTTTTCCATTGCCCGAGGTAACGAGACCCGTCACTGAAGGCAAATAAGCCTTGCCCATTGTAAGTGCCCTTGCGGAAGTCTCCTAGGTAACGTTCTCCGTTGACAAAAAGGTAGGCGCCTTGTCCGTGAGGCAATCCCTTAAGCATTTGGCCGGCGTATCTGTCTCCGTTCTCGAAGTCTAGAAAGCCATCGGTGGAGTCGCCTTGCAAACTGTCCGTTTTGTTTTCCATGATCAGAGGAAGGTTCGGGTCAGTCGACGCGCGCGAGGTTTCGATGCCGTCTATGCCCAGGGAGTCTGTCGCAGTGATGGCGGAAGAATCTTGCAGGGCCGTAATGGGATTGACCTGTTCGGGGAATTCACTCGAAGGATCGGTAGAGGTTTGAGCTTCCTTTCCGTTCGTCCCGAACTCGTTTGGGTTGTTCCCCGTTGTCGCCTTTGGAGCAATTACGTAAGTGCCCCAGCCCTCGGGTTCGTTGTTCTTCCATGTTCCCGAGTAGCGAGACCCGTTCGCGAATACGCATGAACCGAAACCGTCTCGTTTGCCATCGGAAAAATCTCCTTCGTAGCGTTCACCGTTTTTCTTGGATAGGGTGCCTGTTCCGTTCCGCGTGCCGTGTCGGTATTGCCCGAAGTATTTGTCGCCGTTCTTAAAAAAGTAAAGGCCCCAGTGGTGATACTTGCCGTTATGAAAATAACCTTCGTATCTTTCTCCTGAAGTGAACTCATAGGTGCCGTAGCCTTCGCGTTTCCCTTCCACGTAATGGCCTCGGAAACGGTCGCCGTTTGCGAATACGAAGGAACCGAGACCATGCCGTTTGCCGTTCTTGAATCCCCCGACGTATTTACCGCCATTTGCATAGTTTACGGAGCCGAAAGTGGGTAGTGTTTCCTCATCGAGACCCGCTCGTTCCTTGGCTTCATCGAGATGAGTTAGAATCCCGTCGAGGGCTTGTTTTTGTTCTTCCGGGCTTAAGGTCGTAGTGTTTGAGGCGCTGCGACTTGTTGCGTTTGTCTCGGATGTGTCGCCGGCTTTTTGAGCGTTTTCAGGAACTGTCGAGTTTGGGGGAGTTGCAGTCCGTCTTTCACAACCGGCAATCATTGTTGCCAAGATCATGACCGTTAACTTGCATTGCGAATCCGCTTTCATAAATTCAATATTCAGGCACACACTGTTGTTGGTGTCAAAGCGAAGAGAATAGTTCGTCTTACTCCTTGCCCGAGGGGGTTGTTTTACATTAAAAAGAATGAAAGATATGACCGAGGGATCTGACCAAGCCAACAATCACGGCAATGAGACATGTTCTCCCATTGGTACCAAAGTTCGTATGCAACGAGCCAATGGTTTTCGCATCCTCGAGATGTACGAGGACGCGGAAGAAGAATTGTCAAAAATTTCTCCCGAGGATCGATTGGGACAGGATGTTCTCACCATGAATTTGGCCGTGCGGCAGGATGCGGAGGATTGGAACTCCATGCTCGAAACTGCTCGTGTACTTCGACATAAATATCCCAATGCTTCGGAATGGTGGATTGCCGAAGCCTATGCTTTGCGTCGCAGCGAATCGATGGAGGCCGCCCGCGAGGTTCTTCTTGATGCAGAAAAAAGACATGCTGATGACCCCTGCATCAAGTACAATCTGTCGTGTTACTCTTGTCAAAAGGGAGATGTTAAGACAGCTCTTCGTTACCTTTTGGCTGCGGTGGAACTAGATGCTAAATATAAGAAATTGGCTCTTGTGGACGAAGACCTAGTCGAGATTCGAGAGGTTCTCATCAAGCTGGGTTTCTCTTCGGAGTCGTTATCCGATGAAGGTTAAAGAGAGATGTGCCGGCTTCACTTTGATGGAGTTGCTGGTGGTTGTTTTGATTATCGGAATCTTGATCGGGATCATATTTGGGGCGACTTCTTACGTTATGGATAACCAAGCTCGGAAGAGAGCCAAGGTGGATGTCGAGCTTCTGAGAGCTTCGGTCGTCGATTACAAGACTCGCTACGGTGATTACCCTAATTGCCCTGAAGGGATTTGTACACAGGGCGAATGCCTGTTTTTGTCCTTGGCCGGTTTTCACAATGAGAAGGGTGGGTTGCAGATTCCGTCGTACAAACCTACTTTGAATCCAAACTTAATTGAATACGAATTACCGGATTTCGACCCGACCACTGTTCCTAAAGCTAGCCATGGGGACAAACAGGCACTTCTCGTTTGGTTTGCCCAAGTCTTAGGAAAGGACGTCGCTTTTAGGGATCCTTGGGGTAACGAATACGTTTACGAGTTCCCTCGAGAAGATGGTGGACCCGGTGCCCGAATTTACTCTCTCGGGCCTGACGGCGAAGAAGGTGAAGAGAGCGACGCGGACAACATCGAGTAGATCATTCTTTTGCCTGAGACCTCAACCGGTCGCGAATTTCTCGCAGGGGTTCCATTTCGGGGCCATCTGGGTTATTCTCGATTAGGAAATCGATGTCGGTGAGCGCTTGTTGAAAGCGTCCCTCCCCGTAGTGAACCATCGCCCGCATGGCTCTCAGATAAGTGTCTTTGGGTTCGATGGCGATTGTGGCATCGAGGTAGCGAAGGCGTGAAGCTGAGTCCCGTTCGCGTTCGGATACACTGATTAGGTTCCGAAGTATTCGCGTGATGATCGAACGCTTGCTGGCAGGTTCGAAATCATCCTCCGTGAGCCGCACCCCACTTAATTCCGAAGCTTCTTCGCGTGTAACGAATTTTCCGCTAAAGGCGTCGATGAGGATTTCTTCGGTCTGCTTTTTCGGTTCCTTTCCGCCTTTGTCTTCGCGATACATGGCTAGGAAGTGTCCCGGTATTCCCAAGCCGGTGACGGGAAGGTCGAGTCTTTCGGCTAACTCGATCAAGACGATAGAAAGAGTTATCGGCAAGCCCTCGCGGTCGTCCATGACTTCGTTGAGGTAACTGTTGGACTTGTGATAGTAGTCAAGAGTGCTTCCGTGAAAACCCAGCTCGTCGAACAGGTGGCTAACCAACATTTTCAATTTTTGGTCACCGGATGCTTCTTCGGGAAAGCTCTTTTTAACTTTTAGGGCGATCCGCTCAATTCGCCGAAGGTAAATTTCGGGATCGAAATCCTCGTTGTCGAGGCGCGCGATGAGCAGGGCGCAACGAAAGAGGTCTACTGATTTTTCGTCTTCGTGTTTAAGAGAGGAGGCCAGTTCTTCGATGACTGCTCGCTCGCGGACCTCCTCGGCCAACATCCGAACACGGGAGGCAGCTTTCTCAAGCGCATCCGCTTTTTCCAGTAACACTTTCGACGCGGGTTTTCCAATGGACACCAGAGAGTTCAAGTCGTTGCTGCCAAGCTTTTCATCATTTTCCAAATTACGAACGATATGTTTTACGCGCTTGGCAAGCCCCTCGGGTATTTGGCTTTCGGGAAGACTTTTCGCGATGCGAAATCTTCGGAATTCTGCCCCCGGTTGGCGAAACTTGCATAGTCCGACTCGACCCTTGGTCAAACCCTTGTCCACTAGATCAATGACAATACTGCCGTTTACCGAGCAGACCAATTTCCCCTCGTCCCCGAGAGTTACTCGGATACGGTTCCATTCGCCTGGTTTGTAGGCTTGGCTCGGAACGGTTTGGAGAATGGTCCAATTGAAGACAGTGGGACCTTCGAAACGGGTTAGGCGAAGTGAACCGTTGGTGGGGTAGAACCCGTAGTGGATTTCGCCACCATCTCCATGGAAAACCAGTCCTGCGGCACCGCTGTCATCCTCCAGCTTAACCTCTATTTCCATCTCATAGGGTACTGCCGGCACTTTTTCCTTGGATAGGCACAGCATTCTTCCCCCAAAACCACTGCCCATTCCCGAAGCCATGATTTTTCCTGCCCGTTGCCTCCAGTTTCCACCAAGAATCGATTCCCATTCGTCCTCATCGAGAGCCCCTATCGTGAGCCAGTGTTTGATTGATACGGGGTTGGGGTTCGCAAGCAGTTGCTTGAGAGCGTTTACGGGAACGCCGAATCCCATGGCGCCGCCCGACTTTATGGCGAGCACGGCAATGACTTTTCCCTTTAGGTCGAGGGCGGGACTGCCACTGCTTCCGGGTTCGATGGGAATGGCCACTTGAACCATGGGTTTCCCGTCGCCGGGTTCGAGTTCCCGCAACGCTGCGACTACGCCCCGACTCACGCTGTAGGCATAGCCCAGCGGGTTGCCGAGAGAGAGAATGCCTTGCCCGAGTTTTAGCTCGTCGGAATCGCCAAGTGCCAAGACCGGCAGGTCCTCTGCATCGATTTTTACTAGGGCCAAATCTCGCTCCCTATCCACGGCAAGTATCGCCTGAGGTTCGTAACTTTTTCCGTTGGCGAATCGAACGCGAAAGTCTCGATGCTCTCCAATTACGTGAAAATTAGTCGCGATCACCCCGTCTTTTCTGACAACGAACCCCGTTCCGCGGCCACCATCTCGTCCTATTCGGTCCACGCTTTCGATCAACGCGATGGAGGGTTTCACCTTTGTCGCCAATTTTTCGAACGCATCGGCCTCGCGTTTTTCGGCGTCTATGGGAAACGGTTCAGTCGCGTTAGACTCTTTGGCGAATATTGTGCCCGAAGAGAGGCATGCCCAAGTAAAGGTCAGGAATCCCACCAAACTCAGGCAACGAAAAGTCTCGAATGCTCTTGGCATAGCGTCACTATTTCCCCTTGAGGGCTTGAGTCAAGCTCCGGTAACTGGTTTCTACCGATTGTTCCTTGGATTTCATCAGATTCGAAATCATTCTCGTTGCATCCGGAGTGGTTTCTCTCAAAGTGAGATTCATGAAGAAAACCTATCACTATTCTCGTAGGCAATTCCTCGGGGCTTCCGCCTCCACGGCATTCGCCTTTCAGTTCGTCCCATCTCATGTTTGGGGTGCGAATGACAGGGTGAACGTAGCCGGTATTGGCGCCGGTGGCAAAGGAGCGAGCGACATTTCGGGTTCCGCCGGTCACGGTGCCAACATTGTCGCGCTATGCGACACGGATGATAATCGGGCGGCCGGAACTTATAAGAAATTTCCCAAGGCCAAGCGTTACAAGGATTTCAGGGTAATGCTTGAAAAGCAGAAGGACATCGATGCCGTCACAGTCAGTACGCCCGACCATGTTCATGCGTTGGCCGCCATGGCCGCCATGAAATTAGGCAAGCACGTGTACTGTCAGAAACCTCTCACTCATTCCATTTACGAAGCTCGTATGCTGACGGAGGCTGCCGCCGAGGGCAAACTGATCACTCAAATGGGCAACCAAGCTCACGCGGGTGAGCCTATTCGTCGCGCAGTGGAACTTGTTCGAGCAGGTGTCATCGGCAAGGTGAGTGAGGCTCATGTCTGGACCAATCGGCCGATATGGCCGCAAGGTATGAACAAGAGACCCGCCAAGCAGGACTTGCCTGCCGGTCTCGACTGGGATCTTTGGCTCGGGCCTGCTCCTGAACGTGAATACAATTCCGCCTATCTGCCCTTCAAGTGGCGCGGTTGGTGGGACTTTGGCACGGGTGCCCTTGGCGATATGGCCTGTCACATCATGGACATGGCGTACTGGTCATTGGATCTCAAGTATCCTGACTCAGTAGAGGCAAAGCAAGGCGGCAACACTAAGGAATCTGCACCCAACTGGTCTACGATCACTTATCAATTTCCAAAACGAGGCGATAACCCACCCGTAAAGCTCGTCTGGTACGATGGTCGCAAAAACAAACAGGCCAACCTACCCGATGCAGACGTGTCCGAAGGTGTAAACCTAAAGGGCTACGGATCTCTTCTTGTTGGCGATAAGGGCAAGCTTTACTTCAATCGTGGTCGTACCAAATTCCTAGTCAAAGGACGCGATGAAGACGAAGTGGCCCAAATTGAGAATGATACTTCCAAATCCGTACCCCGTACCAAGGACGAGGATTACGAATGGCTGGAGGGCATCAAGGGTGGTCCTACGCCGCTCTCTCATTTTGCCCATTCGGGACCTTTTACCGAGACGGTGCTTCTTGGCAATCTCGCTGTTCGTACGGGAAAGAAAATCGATTGGGACGGGCCCGCCATGAAGCCCAGCGTAGCCGAAGCCGAGCAGTACGTCCGCCGTGAATACCGTAAAGGCTGGAGCCTCTAAGGACCGTCGTACTTCGGTTGATTAACCGTTCGGGTGAACCTGACGGTGACAAGACTCCCCTCGCTCCTAGCTTTGCTTCTGAGTGTCGGCGGTATTTATCTACATGCCTATGAACTGGATAAGAAGTTTCGTAGACCTATCGCCCTTGCCTTGACGGAAAACGGAATGCTTGCCGTCGGCAACCGCGATTCCGGATCCGTTTCCCTAATCAATCTTCCCCGACGCGAAGTAATTTTCGAAATAGACGTCGGACTTGGAGTGAGCGACCTAAGGACTATCCCGGGAGGACCTTACTTGGTTGCCACGGATGAGGAAGCGAGTGAACTCATCTTGCTCGAAACCAATGGCAGGGCAGGTCAACTCATAGTCCGTCGGCGAGTGCCTACTCCACATTCACCAGTCGGCGTCGAGGTGGCAAAGTCGGGGGCTTTTATGACCGTGACGTCTCTGTGGTCTCGGCGGGTGAGCCTCTTCCGCTTTGATCCGGATCGGCGAACTCTGCGGCGGGAGTGTGTCGCTGATCTCCCTTTTCCTCCTCGTCTGCAGTGGATGGACGACGCGGGGGAAAGATTGGTCGT
>CAWVZQ010000146.1:0-6903 GCA_963934405.1 uncultured Opitutales bacterium
AAGGTTCCGTCGGGATTGAGAATCTCGATAATCGGCAGGTCATGCCGTTGGCCAATATCAAAGTCCAGTTGATCATGGGCGGGTGTGATTTTAAGCATTCCGGTGCCGAAGTCTTTATCCACGGCTTCGTCGGCGATGATGGGTATGGGAGTTTCTTGCAGGGGGCGAATGACGTGCTTGCCCTTGAGCCTCGGCCAACGTTCATCATCCGGGTGTATGGCCACGGCGACGTCGCCCATGATGGTTTCGGGGCGAGTGGTGGATACGTCGAGGTAGACGCCCGGCGTTTCCATAATTTGATAGCGAACCTTGTAGAGGATGCTATCTTGCGGTTTCATGACGACCTCCTCGTCGGAAAGGGCAGTGAGGCTGGCCGGACACCAATTTACCATACGTTTGCCCCGATACACATAACCGCGCTCAAACAATTTAACGAAACCGCTAAGCACAGCCTGGGAATAGTCCTCGTCCAAAGTGTGAACATTCCGTTCCCAGTCGCACGAACATCCTAGTTTACGAAGTTGCCTGAGGATGATTCCGCCATGCTTGTCGCGCCATTCGACGGCTCGTTCGATAAATTTCTCACGACCTAGGTCTCGACGGCTCAATCCTTCTTCCCTTAGAGCCTTTTCCACCTTTGTTTGGGTGGCGATACCTGCGTGGTCGGTCCCCGGCAACCACATTACGGCAGCTCCCTTTTGGCGTGCTCTTCGGGAAAGAATGTCCTGAATGGTATTGTTCAGTACATGGCCCATGGTCAAAACTCCCGTTACGTTCGGTGGAGGAATGACAATGGAATAGGTCGGTTGTCCTGCTGATGGTTTACCCGCAAAACAACCGTCTTCCTCCCAACGGGAATACCAGCGGTCTTCGACTTCGCTTGGGTCGTAGGCTTTAGGGATTTCGAGTTCGTTGCTCATACTTTTTCGGTAAAACCGTTTTAGGTTAGCCAATTCGTCGAGCTTGGCGAGAAAAAGCGCGTGTTCGACCTGCTTGAAAAAACTTTACGTTCTTTTTTTTGAAAAAAGGAGTCAGTAAGATCCCGGCTGCAAATCCTCCCAAGTGAGCCGCTACCGCTATGCCTCCTCCCTCGCTCATTGAGGTAGGGAAGGCGAGGATTTGCTCGATTATCCAAATCCCCAGTACCAAATAGGCTGGAACTAGTACCGTGCCGATGAAGATGATGAACCAGTAAAATACACGGACGTTCGCCCGAGGATAGAGCAACAGATAGCCGGCGATAACTCCGGAGATCGCTCCCGAAGCACCGACCATGGGTACGTTCGACGAGGGGTCGACCAGCCCTTGGGATACGGCTGCGATCAAACCGCAGGTAAGGTAAAAGAGGAAAAAGCGAACCTTTCCCATGGCGTCTTCCACATTGTCGCCGTAGAGGTAGAGAAACAACATATTACCCAAGACATGAGCGATGCCTCCATGGCTAAACATTGAGGTGAAAACGGTTGCCCATTCCCATAGTACGTCTCCGGACTCCTCGAAGCTAAGTTGCCCGAAGAAAGTTACCGGAATGAAGGCAAAATCAGAGAAATAGGTAGCCTGCTCGGATGGAGGCAAGGAAAACTGCCATGCGAAGAATACCCATAAATTGGCTGCGATTATTACCCAAGTCAAGTAGGGGAAACTCTTTGCTTGATTATCGTCTTTGTAGGGGAAAATTACAAACATGGCTGACCGTTGTCCTAACGATATCGACTGAGAGGTAAAGCCCAAGGGTGCCTGAATCTTCGTTTTTTGGCTTGTTGCTCGGGATCGATTATTTATTGCTGGAATGCAAATGGATGATTCGTTCGATAGATTGGCGGTCTTTCAAACTGATGAAGGCATAACTTTGGCTTTTGGCGAGCGAACCTATTTCATCGGCGTCGACGAACCCTTTTACAACATAGCGCAAAAAGCCTTGGCCCAAGAGGATTTCGTACCCTTTTACGTGGAGATGGCCAAGCGGGAGGGATTGGGCGAAGAGCTTCGTGACGCGTTGCTCCGGGAAGTGACGCGTCTTGAGCGGGAATGAGAATTAGCCTTCTCCCATTGCCGCGTGGTTTAGGGCGATCAAGGCCAAGGCTGAGCATAGGATCGGGTCGTCTTCTTTCATGAGGCGACCTTGAGGGTTGAGGAATGAACCGTCTTCGTTTTGCCTCTCTGCGAGGAATGCGCATAGGTTTCTGCGCCAGTCCTTGGCTATGGAAAGTTCGTTGAATACCTGAGCTCTTGCGGCGCAGTGATAGTAAATCATGGATTCTGCCCATGGCTCGGAATGCTCGGCGGGGATGCCCTGGGGCAGACCCCAGCCTGAATGCCGTTCTAGCCAACGGACAGCGTCAAGCACGCGATCGTCGGTTTTGGGGACGCCAGTCGCGAGTAAAGCGAGGACGCCGTCGCAAGTCGCCGTGGCGTAACTGCGGTAGTAAGGTCTCCCGGTCAGGGGATCCTTGGCGATGCGCCCCTTGTTGGCGTAGCTGATGTTTGGAGAAGAGAAAAATCCGCCGTCGTAGGGTGAGGGAATCAATCCGGAAGTAATGGAACTCTTGGTGGGGATGAGTGGAGAGCGTTTTTCTTTCGGGTTCTTTTGCAGAAGAGAAAGAAAGCACAAGGCTCGTGACTTAATTTCTGCATCTATCTTGTTCGCTTCGGCTAAGGCGGCGAGAACACGGCGAGTGTGAGACAAATCAACGAAACTGGAGAGAGTGGGGCGACGATTGATTCCGAAGCCCCAGCCTCCGTAGGCAGGTGAATCGGGACTGAATCCCGCCGCCTCGGCGAATTGTTGAAGCACGAGGTAGCGAGTTAAATCATCGATGCGTTTTTTGTCGCTTTCTTGACCGTATCGAAGAAAGCAACATAGGGCGTAGGCGGTGGCATAGTTCGGGTAGTCGAGGACATCGGGATCGGCTCGACCGTGGATGGTGTTCTTGTTGCCCATCCGCCGGAGGAAGTTCATTGACTTTTCGACCGCGCCATCGGGTGGGGGAGTCATGTCGTTCCGAACTTCGGATAGGACGAAAAGGATGAAGGGCGTGAGTGATTGCCCCGACTTCAATAGTCCGTAGGTTTCGCTTCGCCAACTGCCGTCCGGTGACTGCTTGCTCCATAAATAGTCGACTGTTCTGACCAGTGACTCCATGGTTGTCGGCGTTGGAGAGGCGCCCCGTTCGGCGAAACTTGCGAACGGGACGCACAATCCTCCCAACACTCCAAGAGACCATTTCCAAAAGAAGATCTTGGATGGTTTCATGGATTTCTGTTTGGCCGAAGATAAGTTTCTATTTGGCAGCTACTTTTCCGTTCCCGTCCTCTTCCTGTTTGCCGGAGGAGGCCAGAGCGGCATTGCGAAGCATTTTGGTGTCGCGATAGGTGTTCAGGCACTGGATCACCGCAGCGGTACAAAAGACCGGGCTGGTGATGCAGTGATGCCCGCTCCAGCTGCCGTTCGGGTTCTGTATCTTATTCATGCGACGGTGCATCTTTTCGTCCCATTTTTCCCATGCTTCCCCTCCCGTGATGACTAGGGATTCGCTCGTCATGAGATAGCTGAGGTATTCCTCTCCACCGTTGTTGCCGAAGCCGGTAAGGAGTGCCTCGTCGTTTTGCACTCGGGATTGTTGGCGTTCGTTTTGGGATACGGATTGGGCCAGTTTGTCAGCCTTTTCCTGAGCTACGCCGATTTTACGCAGGTTGTCCGCGTTCACTGGGGCGTTCTTTTCAAGTTTGCCCTCTTTCTTTGCAGTTTTAATCAAGTCGTTGGCTTCCCAAGTCTCGGCGGCCGTAGCTCGCTGGGCGCTCGCGAATGCATACAATTCGACTCCTGCGGCAGTATCGGCTTTTGCTTTGCCCGAGGATGGGTCGATGTTTCCTTTTTGGTTGTCGCGTGCTCGGTCGAGGGCTTTTTGATCCACTTGCTTTCCTGCAGCCTGAGCAAGTTCAAGGGCTTGTCCCGCGAGAGAGGATTGCAGAACAGGAGCCCAGCCGCCTCCGCCATTCCAACTGCCATCTTTTTGCTGAGAACCTTGAATCTTTGCTATGCATTTGTCGATCGCCTTGTCGACCCGTTTTCGGAGTTTGTCCTTCTTCGGGAATTCGTTCAGGACGCGTGCGAGGTAGCGAGCAGTGAGGGAGGTGTCGACGTAAGGGCCCATCTTGGCTTGTGGTTGCGTACCGGTTAACTGCGTGATCCGCGGACCTTCGACGGGAGCGTCCTCGACGGCCTTTACAAGATATTCCGTAGCCTTTCGTACGACCTCCTTGTACTTGCCTTTCTTCGCAGTATGCCCCGAACGCAGGAACGCCATGGCGGCAAACGAAGTCGTGGCGGGGTCACCTTTTACGGCATGTGGGTCACGAATTTGCTGACGCGAACTGGCCCCGCCACCCCATCCTCCATTGTCGTGTTGCGCCTGAGCCAACCAGTCGAGCGACTTTTCGACGAATTTTGAGGTGGTTTCCGGTTTGTACTTGTAGTCGCTGTCGATTTTGTCGAGTGCATGGGAAGCATTTTGTTGATCGTTGCTTACTCCACGAATGCGGGCACCGAAAGAAGGGCTTTCCTTCAATAGTTCGACCCGCTCGGATTTGCGGTCAAGTTTCTTATTCGTTCTGTCCGTCTCGATCTGCGGTTTTTCTTCTTCTGTTGCTTGCAACAGTGACGCGGGTGAACTTTTAGCTGGTACGAGATGTACGGCGATCATGGTCGCTAAGCCAATAATTATTGTAGGTTTCTTCATCGTGGATGTCTCCTTGGTTTTGGATTTTGAATACGAGTTTATGTAATTAGGATGCGTGAGTTACCGCATTCTTAGAAACCAGTATGCCGGAACTTTTTGAGAAAGTTGTTCGATCGGCGTAAAACGAACGTCAAAAAAACGTCATGAAAGCCGTCCTCCCGCTCCTGCTCCTTCCTTGGATTTACAACGAAGATTTTAGAGAGGATGGACTTTCTCTCAATGATTCTAATCTAGAGGTAACTATTCCCGTGAACTACTTGATGCAGGCATTCGAGTGCTCAAGCCTGCCATCGGGCAGGGTGCATCCGGCAAAGACTGGAGTTATACCAGTGCCGCGATAGTAAATAATCGATAAAGATTAAGACTGTCTTCGACTGACGCCAGAGGCGATTGCAGTTTTCTTTACGGCACGGGCTACGTTTCGTGCGACTGAACTGTCGAACACGCTGGGTATGATGTAGTCGGCACCGAGGTCCCCAGGATCGATGCTGTCGGCGATGGCGTGGGCGGCCGCAAGTTTCATTGCTTCGTTAATTCTGGTGGCGCGAGCATTAAGTGCTCCACGAAACAGACCGGGGAAACACAGCACGTTGTTGATCTGATTTGGATAATCAGACCGACCTGTAGCCATGACTGCAACATGGGGCAATGCCTCTTCCGGTTTGATTTCCGGGGTGGGGTTACTCATCGCAAAGACAATTGCATTATCGGCCATTCGGCTCACGTCGTCGGCATCGATGATGTCTGGTCCGGAAAGCCCCACGAAGAGGTCGGCATCTTCAATTAGTTCCTGAATCGATCCTTTTAGCTTATCTGGATTTGTTGACTCGGCATAGGCCTGCTTTGCCTCATTCATGTCCTCGCGGCCGACATGCAGGGCGCCTTTGCGGTCGAATCCTATTATGTTTTTTACTCCCAAATCCTGTATCATTTTAGTGCATGCGGTACCTGCGGCACCGACGCCGGCAACTATGACTTTGAGAGCCTTTGCTTTTTTGTTTACGTGCTTCAGAGCATTGATGAGAGCTGCGGTCATGACTACTGCTGTGCCATGTTGGTCATCGTGAAAAATGGGAATGTCGAGCTCTTCCTGTAGGCGTTGCTCAATCTCAAAGCAACGGGGAGCGGAGATGTCTTCCAGGTTTACGCCGCCAAAGGTAGGCGCCACTGCCTTGACGAACTGGATGATTTCATCGGTATCTTTTGTATTGATACACAGAGGGAAGGCGTCAACTCCCCCGAATTCCTTGAACAGCATGGCTTTACCTTCCATGACAGGCATGGCGGCCTCCGGGCCGATGTCGCCAAGTCCCAGTACGGCCGTCCCGTCTGATACGATCGCCACGGTATTTTTCTTGATGGTCAGCTTGTGGGCAAGATCAACGTTTTCGTGAATGGCCATGCACACGCGCGCCACACCGGGGGTGTAGACCATGCTTAGCTCGTCACGGGTTTTTACAGCCGACTTGCAGCCAGTTTCCAACTTGCCGCCAAGATGAAGTAAAAACGTGCGATCGGAAACATGGATTATTTCAACCCCTTCAATGCTGTTGATGGCTTGCTGAATGGCTTCAGCTTGTTTGGGGTCACTGGTATCAATCGTGATATCCCGAATGATGCGACCTTTATTAACTCGAACTATGTCAATAGCACCAGTGTTGCCCCCCAGATTCCCGACCGCCGTCATGACTTTGGCCAAGAGCCCCGGGGAATGGTCGAGCTGCATGCGAATGGTAATTGAATTTGAAGCTGAGGTGTGACTCATGTGTTTTTCGAATGCTTAAAAGGTTTGCGGTTCCCGGCGCAGGGGGGCAGTTGCCATGTCGACGAGCCTGTGTTGTTAATGCCAGCCTGGGGCTTGATTCATCTTTTGCTGGTTTGCTATAGATGTGGCTAAATTAGATATCTACCCTCATATCACCATCCACTGGGCTTAGGTCTTAACGCGAAAAACTAAATAAGTTGATGCCACCATACACCTCCCGCGCACTTTGAAACCTGCGAGTGTGCGAAAGACCAGTTCCTTGTGAGGAGTTTAAGCTTCGGGTGGCGCAGGGGATGGAACTTCTTCGGCATCGCCGGCAGGACTTGGCGAACGATTAATCATTGCTTGCAGGAGAAATGGGTTTTCTTGACGGTTCTCGCTATGAGCGATGCCGCCCAA
>CAWVZQ010000147.1:0-6873 GCA_963934405.1 uncultured Opitutales bacterium
TTACCTTCTTTTTCGATTTCATATCCAAGAGCTTGAGCGGTTTCCAAAGCGGCTCCTTTTCCAGTTGTTTTTTCCACTTGGCGAGGTCGTCGGCAAAACCATCGGGCTTTGCCTTGATGCGCCGATTCAGGCTGGAAACTTTACTTTCCATCTCCTTTAGCTTCGCACTTTGCTCGGATGTCGGAAATGGCATGACCGGAGTTACCCGGTCGGCATCCTCGGTTTGATTGAAAACGGCATAGAAAGAATAATAGTCTTCGATACTTATCGGGTCATATTTGTGGGAATGGCACTTGGCGCAACCCATCGTCAATCCCATCCAGACTTGAACGGTGGTATCTACCCGGTCCTTCACGGCAGCGACGCGGAATTCCTCGTTGTCTGTACCGCCTTCGTCATTTTCCATAGTGTTTCGATGAAAGGCGGTCGCCAGCATTTGGTCAGTACTCGGCTCAGGTAACAAGTCCCCGGCCAGCTGTTCGATCGTGAACTGGTCGAATGGCATGTCTTGGTTGAAGGCATCGATTACCCAATCCCGGTACCGCCAGACGTCGCGGTGGCGGTCTTTCTCATACCCTTTTGTGTCGGCAAACCGAGCCAAGTCTAGCCACATGCGGGCCCAATGCTCGCCGAAGGCACTGGAAGCAAGCAAGCGGTCCACTACTTTTATATATGCCTTGGGGCTCTTGTCTTGTCCAAAGGCGTTGGCTTCCTCGAGGGTAGGAGGAAGCCCGGTCAAGTCCAAGGATACTCGCCGAATCCAGCGGTGGCGATCCAAGTCACGAGATGGCTCCCTTCCATTGGATTCCAGCTTATTGAGGACAAAGTGATCCAAGGGATTCAAGATCCAATCCTTCTTCTTGGTTTTTGGAAAAGGAGTCTTTACAGGTCGGTTGAAAGACCAGTGCGTTTCGTATTCGCCGCCGGCGTTCACCCATTGCCTGAGTACTTTGCGGTCATTATCGGTAAGCTCGTGTCCACTGTCCGGTGGGGGCATGATCTCATCAGGCTCATTGCTCTCGATCCGCAGGATCAATTCACTGTCGTCCGCCTTGCCTGGTTCGAGTGCCCGATAACCTCCGAGATCGGCAAGAGTGCCTTCCTGCGTGTCCAGTCGCAACTTGGCTTTACGGGCTTTTTTGTCAGGACCGTGGCAGGAAAAGCAATTGGCGGACAGAATTGGACGTATGTCCCGGTTGAAGGAAATTTCCTCCGCAAAGCTGGTGACGAAGGAATTTGCAACGGACAGAGGCAACATGACCCGCCAAAGTCTCCGCCACGCTCGAATACGATGCATCAAAGTGACGCTCTTCACTTCATGGATTTCAAGTATCTGTGAAAATGTGCAATATCCTTTCATCACCAAATATCCTACCATAAACGTTTGAGTTTGTCTTGCAAGAATGAGTCATTTTCTTGTATTTTCACAGCATGGAATATACAATATTCAGAGATGATTTCTTCAGTCAATTGGCCTCTGCCAGTCAGATTTTGAGACTTTTTGACCTGTTGCCGGAAGTTTCTTTTTTCCTTAAGGATCGTGAATGCCGGTTCATCGGACTGAATCGTAGAGGTTGTGAATATTGTGGCGTTGCTCGTGAAGAAGAAGCCATCGGCAAGAACGATCACGATTTTTTCCCATCCGAAAGAGCCGATTATTATCGAGCGGATGATCTTGCCGTAATGAAAAGCGGTGAACCGATCATAAATCGGATCGAAGCGGCTCCTGAGCAAGCAGGTTCAACTCGACTGGTCATTACCGATAAAGTCCCCTTGCAAGACCGAAAAGGTATTGTCATCGGTTTGGCTGGTTTCTCTCGTCAAATTGATCGAATAAGTCGCCATTCAGGCACCGTTGATCAATTTGCCCGGATGATCGATCACATGCAGGAAAACTTCGGAGAACCAATAAACACCAAACTCCTGGCAAAAATGTCAGGTATGTCAGTGAGTCAGTTCGAAAGGCGCTTTCGGCGAGCCTTTGGCTCATCACCCCACCAATACCTTTTGCGACTAAGAGTAAACGCGGCTGCTCGATTGCTCATTGAAACAAGTCAAACAATTGCCGCGATCGCACAAGATTGCGGATTTCACGATCATGCCCACTTGTGTAGAAACTTTGGCAAGATCATGAACGTCACACCATCCATCTTTCGATCAAGGCAGAAGGAACATAAGAAAAGTTAAGCCTCGGGCCACTCCAAGGCACTTAGGCCAACAAGGCATTCACCGCATGATGTTTCTAGACCCCGATTAGGCGGAAATCCGGGAGGGTCAGTAGTCCTTGCCCGCCCAACTGTTGAGGACCGAATGTTGCCAGTTTTTTAGAGAGTCCTTCATCTTAGTGACTCTAGAAAGTTCTTTTTCGCTTAAGTCGGTGGTTTCCATCGGATCTTTTTTCAAATCATACAATTCGTAGATGACTTTGTCTTTTTTTTCGATCCGGTGGAGTTTCCATGGCCACTCGTTCCAAGCGGCGTGTCCTTCGAGATCCGACATGTCGAAGGTTGGGAATTCCTTCACGTTTTTGAGGATGCGTTCGGGATGAGGGTTCGGCTGACCCGCGTTTTCAGCTTCCAGTAGAGCCTTGATGATACGGTCGCTCCAGGTGCTCTGACCGTGTCGAAAACCATGCCAGAATCCCATGGGTGGCCTTGTCCGTTTTTTCCCTTCGAGGATGGGAAGCAGATCGATACCGTCCAGGACGGGTTGTTTGTCCGGTGGATTGATTCCGGCAATGGAAAGAAGGGTCGGGTATAGATCGGACGAAAAAGCCGGCGTATCGATCTCCTTTGCGGAAAATCGTTCGGGCCACTCGAGTACGGCCGGTACGCGCAGTCCACCCTCGTAAATGCTTCCCTTTTTGGCCCGACCACCGGAAGACTCGGTGATCAAGCCTCCGTTGTCACTGCAATATAGAAGGAGGGTATTATTTTCTATTCCGAGTTTGCGGAGGTGTTGGCGCAAGCGCCCGACCTGCTGGTCGAGCAGGGTGATCTCCCTGAAGTAACCGGGCTTTGAGGTTCTTTGGTTCTGGTAGAGACTTGCTGCGTTCTTCATTCCTTGAGGAATCTCGGGATGAGGACCGTGTGGGGAGGGAAACCAGGTAACGGTGAACATCGGTTTGTTCCCGCTCTTGTGCTTGCTGAGAAAACCAAGGGTTGCATCCATAGAGATCACGGTGCCCGCTCCCTTGATTTGTAGGTATTTTCCATTGCGGCTCAGGTAGGGATCGTTGTCGAAGAAGTTCAACCCAGATAGCCACTCATCGAACCCGGCTCCACCCGGGGAAGTGGGGCTGTCCGGTTGAACCGAACCGATGTGCCACTTCCCGAAATGCCCGGTTACGTAACCGGCTTTTCCCAACTGCTCGGCTATGGTCTGCTCGTCAGGACGCATATAGTGTCCATGATTTGGAACATTGGTCCGGAAAGGATGCCTGCCAGTCATCATACTGGCCCTGGTTGGAGAACAGACAGGCGCACTTGCATAGAAACGGTTAAAGACAACTCCGCTCTTTGCCATTAAATCAAGGTTCGGGGTTTGGACGAAGGGGTGACCGGTGAACCCGCAATCTCCATAACCATGGTCGTCCGCCATGACGAGGACGATATGGGGCCGTATTTTGGCCTGAATGGGGAGGAAAAAAAACAAAAGAAAGGCTAGGCCGGAAAGTAAGAAACTGTTCATCGTCCGAAACTCAAGCGAGGTATTCCAAAAGGGCAAAAGGATAGTTTGGAAACTCAAGCAATAAGTTTTTTCACCGCGTGGTGTGGTTCAACTCCAGTCAGGCGGAAGTCGAGTCCCTGAAAGCGGAAAGAGAGTCGGGTGTGGTCAATGCCCATTAGTTGGAGAATTGTCGCTTGCATATCGTGGACGTGAACGGGGTCCTCGGTCACGTGAAAGCCCAGTTCGTCGGTCTTGCCCAAGGTAATGCCGGGCTTTGCTCCCCCTCCTGCCATCCACATGGTGAAGGCTTGAGGGTGATGATCACGGCCGCCACTGCGCTTGAGGGCTGCGCTGGCCTCAACCATGGGGGTGCGACCGAATTCTCCACCCCACACCACCAAGGTGTCCTCCAACATGCCAAGCCGCTTGAGATCCTGAACGAGGGCAGCACTCGCCTGGTCAACTTGCTTGGCGTTCTTCTTGACGTTGCCCTCGACGTTGGAGTGAGCATCCCAACCGCTGTGGTAAAGCTGGATGAATCGCGTACCCCGCTCGACTAGGCGGCGGGCCAGCAAACAATTGCTTGCGAAATCGGATTTCCCTTTCTTTACGCCGTAGAGATCGAGAGTCTCCTGGCTCTCCTTGGAGAAATCCATCAATTCGGGGGCCCGGGCCTGCATGCGGTAGGCCATCTCGTAGGCTTCGATCCGGGCGTTGATCTCTGGATCGCCCATTTTTTGATGAGTCCCGCGGTTGAGCTTTTTCAGAAGGTCGAGGGTTTGGCGCTGAGCGGTCCGGTCAATACCCTTGGGGTTGGTCACGTGAAGGATCGGGTCAGCGCCTTCCCGAAAAGGTACCCCTTGGTGTTCTGACGGTAGAAAACCGGATCCCCACATAGCGGACCCACCACTTAAGTTGCCTCCGCTTCTCATCACCACGAAGCCGGGCAGATCGTCGGCCTCGCTCCCGATCCCGTAGCTAAGCCAGGAACCCATGCTTGCCCGCCCGGGGATTCCACTGCCCGTAGTCATGAACAGTTGGGCCGGGGCATGATTAAAGTGGTCGGTATGCATCGATTTGACGAAAGTCAAGTCATCCGCGACCTTGCTCAGATAGGGCAACCGGTCCGTGAGTTCGGCCCCGGAATCTCCGTGCTTGGCAAAGGGAAAGCGCGGACCGAGAACGGCGGCGTCCGGCTGGATGAAGGCGTAGCGTTGACCCTTGATCACAGAGGGTGGAATGGGTTTGCCCTCCATTTCCTTGAGCTTGGGTTTGTTGTCGAAGAGCTCGAGTTGGCTGGGAGCGCCGGCCATAAAGAGATAGATCACCCGCTTGGCCTTGATCGGGAAGCGCATGAAGTCGGGCTTGCCGGTTGCTCCGAAGGATTCCTTGGCGAGCAGTGAGGCGAGGGCGATCTTGCCGACGCCAATTCCGCAATCCTGAAAAAAGTGACGGCGCGTACGATGGAGAAGTGGAGGAACGTTCATGGCTTGGTGATGGCTTCGTCTAGGTTCATGATGGACCGGGCGAGAAGAACTTTTCCAGCAAGCTCGGGAGTTGCCTTCTTATCAGCGGCGATTTCAGCGGATTTGAGCTCCCCTTTTTTCAGGCGTTCGATTTGCTGGTCTAGGTAAGCTTGGAGGGCTTTGGTTTCTTCCGAGCTTGGGGGACGGGTAAGGAAGCGGCGGAAGAGAGTGTCAACGGGATCCTTCTTTTGCAGGTGAACCTCTCTGCCGGCCGCCCGGGCGAGTTCGAGAAACATCTCGTCGTTGAGGAGAGTAAGGGCTTGTAGCGGGGTATTGCTCCGGTCACGTCGGGCGAGGCAGTTTTCACCGGAGGTTCCGTCGAAGGTCATGTGCCCGGCAAAAGGAGCGGTTCGCTTGACGAAGGTGTAGACGGAACGCCGGTAACGATCTTCCCCCTTTGATGCGTTCCAGCCTTTGTTACCGAAGGCATGAGCCAGAACACTGAGCGGTTGCGGAGGATAAACCCCCGGTCCGAACATCTTAGAAGAAAGTTTTCCACTGGCGGCCAGCATGTGATCGCGGATCAATTCACCCGATAAGCGCAAGCGCGGGCCACGGGCAAGCAGACGGTTTTGCGGATCCAAGTGGAGCAGTTTCCTGGACGCCTTGGAGTCCTGACGATAGGTTGAACTTGAAACGATCAGGTGGTGCAGCTTTTTCAGGGACAAGCCGTTCTTGCGGAATCCAACGGCCAACCAATCCAGTAACTCGGGATGATCGGGAGCGGCGGCCTGAGTGCCGAAGTCTCCATTCGTCCGGATCAAGCCGGCGCCGAAGAAGGAACGCCAGGCTCGGTTGACAGTAACTCGGTCTCCGAGAGGGTTCTTCTTGCTCGCCAACCAGCGCGCCAGTCCCAAGCGGTTTTGAGGTTGATCCTTGGAGACGGACACGAATACGGCAGGCAAGCCCGGTTCTACCTGATGTTTTGGGTTGGTGTATTCTCCACGATGACGAAGAAGAGTGGAGCGGGGGTTGTCGGGTGGTCTTTCGAGCATTACGAGAGTATGATTGGGACGTGGAATTCTTTTTTTCAAATCATCGAGGGGCTTGCGTTGTTTTTTCCAACGTGGGTCAAGTTCGAGAAAGGATCTCCTCAGTTCGGCCAGTTCTTCTATTGATGCCTTAGACCCTTCGGCGAGAATGGATTCGGTGTCTACTCCGTGTTTCTTGGCCTTGGGTTGATCGGAGTCTGCGGTGGCGGAGATTCTGAAACGGCCGAGGCTGACAACGAAGTGACGTTCGAATAGCATTTGAATGGAGAAGGTCGTATTTGCGGCAATCGGCTTTTTCAGGGGCAGAACCAAATGGTTGGCTTTCCCCTGCTGACCTGAGGTGGACCAACCCGATGATCCGTCCCCGTCCGTTACATTCGAGGCATTGGCCGAACCGCCCCCCACGCTTATTTTCCCATAGGTACTGGAAGAGTTGAGTATCTTTTGTTTTTCTCCATCCACCCGAACAGTGAACTCACTTAGGAAGAAGTCGCCCTTGCGCCCTTCGTAGTAACAACGTCCCGGCCCACGCTGAGGAAGGCGGTCATCGGGCAGGACTTCGAGCCTCAAGGCAGTGATAGCTTGATCGCTTGTGAAATTGAGGTCAAAGACATCCCGCTTTGTGACGTCCCCGGAGGAAAAGATCGAACCATCCTCCATCACTTCGAGCTTGGGCAGGTTGGTCT
>CAWVZQ010000148.1:0-6867 GCA_963934405.1 uncultured Opitutales bacterium
TTCCTTTCAGGACAAAACCGCACTTGGGTTGAGGTTGATGGATCCATGGGTCGGTGAAGGTTCCCCAGCGGGTTTCGTATTTGGAGAGACCCACGTCGTAACGAACGATAGTCATGCTGTGCTCGTCCACTTCGAGTCCGTTGGGCAGATCGGTTACGGAGGTTACCTCCAACGGTTTGTTGTCGCCGTGGTACCAAGTGCCGAGGGTCACGCCGTAGCCCAAGTAATCAAGGAGGGATCCTCCTCCCCGATCCTTTTGATAAAACCAGCTGTTGGCTTTTTCTTCCTGTGCTGGATTGACTTCCACTTTGTCCGCCAAGTGGTACAGAGGTCCACGGTTGCCATCGTAGTAATGCACTTCGGTCAATTTCCCTATCCTTCCCTCGTTGAGTAGGCGATGAGCGGTTACATGGGAGGAATCCCATCGCATGGGCCAGTTGATGGCGAGTGTCTTGCCCGCCATCTCGACTGCTGCAATCATCCGGTCCGCTTCAGCGAGAGAGGCGGCAAAAGGTTTCTCGACCAAAATGTTTACGCCGTAGGGTGCAACCTTTTCCGTCCAATCGCCATGCTCGGCGGTGGCGGGGCAGAGGATTACGAAATCTGGCTGGGTTTTTTCAAGACAAGCTCCGTGGTCAGTAAAAATATGTTCCGTTGGAATGCCAAAATTGTCGGCGCTAGCTTGCATTCGGGACTCTTGCTCATCGCAAATGCCCACGATTTCAGCATTGGGATGCTCTTGGACCATCCGCAAAAGGTCTCCCATGTGCATGTGGTCGAAGTTTATCCCCGCTACTTTCCAGATCTTGCTCATTATTGTCTGCGGCCCACGATCTACGCGTTAAAATTATCAGGTCGATGAATAGTTCTTCCAAAGTTTTTGTGGATAGGAATCAACAAGGTAGGGAGCAAGATGTGACAGTGCAATCCAAAGACAGAATCACCCAAAACTAGACTTTTCGTTTGCAATGGTTTGCTAGTCCTACCTAGTTTTCATTCCTTTCCCAGCCTTGAGAGAAATCCTCATTCCCAACCTTTCTTCCCCACACAACCCATCGGTACACTTATGATAAAGAAAACAATATTGATTTCGGCCGCCCTAAGCATGGCTTTCGGAGCGTTTGCCAAAGACAAAAAGGTAGTATTCGTGGCTGGCGCGAAGAGCCATGGTTACTTTTCTCACGAACATATTGCCGGCTCCAAACTATTGGCCAAGTATTTGGACGCTGCTAAGATTGGCCTCAAGTCGGTTGTGGTGACAGACAACGGTTATCCCACAGACCCTAGTGTATTTGATGATGCCGCGGCAGTTGTTGTCTACTGCGATGGCGGCGGGCGGCATTTATTGAACAGCCACTTGAAAGAGTTCGACAAGGTTATGAAGCGTGGCGTTGGGCTGGCTTGCCTTCACTATGGTGTGGAGGTGCCGAAAGGCCCTCCTGGCGAGCATTTCCTCAAGTGGATTGGAGGCTACTTCGAGGCACACTGGTCCGTTAACCCTCATTGGACAGCCGAATTCAAGTTGTTTCCCGACCACCCGATCAGTTCGGGAGTCAAGCCTTTCGCTATCAATGATGAGTGGTACTACCACATGCGTTTTCGCGAAAACATGAAGGGCGTTACACCGATTCTCTCCGCGATGCCGAGTGCCGATACCCTCAAGCGCAGGGATGGCGCGCATAGTGGCAACCCCCATGTGCGCGAGGCTGTTCTCAAGCGTAAAGAAGCTCAGCATGTCGCTTGGGCCTATCAACGCGGCAAGGACTATAGTGATGGTCGTGGCTTTGGCTTTACCGGTGGACACAACCACGTCAACTGGGGTTCCGATAATTTCCGTCGTCTTACCCTTAATGCGATCGCTTGGATTGCCAAAGTCGATATAGCCAAAAGTGGTGTTTCAGCTGGTGAAGTTAGTGTCGGCGATCTTCAGTCTAACCAAGACTACTCCCCGCGCGGTTGGGCTCCAGACCAAATCTCGGAAAAGCTTAAGGAATTCAACGGGAAAGCTCCCAAGGGGGCATCCTTGTCGCCTCAAAAGGCTTCTCCTAGGACGGGGAAAGTAAAACCTCTTTTTACCAGCAAGCCAGTGACGAAGAATACCCTAGGTCATGCAGTCGATATTTCCGTAGATCTCAAGGACGCCAAGGAATTACACTTATTCGTAAGTGACGCCGACAACGGTTTCGCTTGTGACTGGGCGGATTGGGTGAACCCGAGACTGGTCGATTCGAGTGGTAAGGAAACTAAACTTACCTCCATGAAATGGAATTCTTCTTCCTCTGGTTTTGGTAGCGTGAAGATTAATCAAAATGCTAATGGCGGAGCCATGAAGGTCGACGGTAAATCGGTGGAGGGCATAGGAACCCATGCCGATTCGTTAATTAGTTACAAATTGCCGAGGAACCACCAGTTTGCTCGATTTCTAGCCAAAGGAGCCTTGGACGATGGCGGCGTCAATCAAAGTGCCTGCGGAAACCAAGCTAGTGTGCAGTTTCAGGTATATGCACAAAAGCCCATTTTTGCTGGTGCTTCAGTATCCGGTCCCAAAGGTTCAGGTGGTCGTGTCGGCGATCAAGGTGATCCTGCCCATGCAGTTGAAAATCTCTATGTTCATGAAGAAGTTAAAGCCACCCTTTTTGCGAGCGAACCTATGATATTGAGCCCATCCGCCATTGATGTGGATCACCGCGGCCGCATCTGGGTCTGCGAAGTGACTAACTATCGCAGGCATAAAAATAAGCGAGCCGAGGGTGATCGCATCCTTATTCTTGAGGACACGGACGGCGACAACAAGGCGGATAAAGTGAAAACCTTTTATCAAGGCCGTGACATCGATTCAGCCCATGGCGTTAGTGTTTTCGGCGACAAGATAATCGTTGCCGTTGGTGATCGCATGGTGGTTTTCACTGACAAAGATGGTGACGACAAGCCCGATTCCAAGAAAAACCTGTTTACTGGTATATCTGGTACACAGCACGATCATGGCATTCACGCTATTCACTTTGGCCCTGACGGCAAATTTTACTTCAATTTCGGCAATGCTGGTCGGCAGATTAAGGACGAAGCCGGCAAACCCATCATCGACCTTGCAGGCAACGAAGTTAATGACAAACGCAAGCCTTACCAGCAGGGCATGGTTTTTCGTTGCAACGAGGATGGTTCCGATTTCGAGACCCTTGGTTGGAACTTCCGCAACAATTGGGAAGTTGCTGTCGATAGCTTCGGTTCCGTCTGGCAGTCAGATAACGACGACGATGGCAATCGCGGCGTTCGTATCAACTATGTGATGGAGTATGGAAATTATGGTTATCGCGGCGAGTTTACCGGAAAGGGTTGGCGCGATAAGCGTACCAACATCGAGAAGGAGGTTCCTCTGCGACACTGGCACTTGAACGATCCCGGCGTTATGCCCAACTTACTCCAAACAGGTGCAGGTTCACCTACTGGAATCATCGTCTACGAGGGCTCACTCCTTCCCAAGGTCTTTCAAGGTCAAGTCATACATTGCGATGCCGGACCCAGCGTTGTACGAGCATACCCTGCGACCAAGGACGGCGCTGGTTACTCTGCTGAAGTAGTTGACGTTCTCAATGGTGCCCAACGCGATAAGTGGTTCCGCCCCTCTGACGTTGTCACCGCACCCGATGGTTCATTGATTGCCGCCGATTGGTATGATCCTGGGGTCGGTGGGCACAACATGCGAGATCTAGATCGCGGACGACTTTTTCTTGTGGCTCCCGAAGGTCACAAGTATCAAGCGTCGAAAGTCGATGTTGCGAGTGTCGATGGCGCAATTGCAGCTCTCAAGAGTCCGAACGAGGCCACACGCTATCTCGCTTGGCACGCCCTGCACAAACAGGGCATAAAAGCCGAGAACTCTCTTCAGAAGCTTTTTGCCGATTCCAATCCACGCTATCGTGCTCGAGCGCTTTGGCTTCTTGGCAAGACCAAGGGGCGTGGTCAGCATTACGTCGACCTTGCGATTAAGGACAGTGATTCCGACATCCGCATCGTGGGACTACGACTGGCTCGACAATTAAGTGACGTGGACGCACTCAAGGTGGTCGAGAATTTAGTTGGCGACAAGTCCGCTCAAGTCCGTCGCGAGTGCGCCATTGCGCTGCGCCACACAAAAACTGATCAAGCAGCCAAGCTTTGGGCTGAGCTTGCAAGCCGTCATGACGGCGAGGATCGTTGGTATCTCGAGGCTCTCGGTCTTTCGTCCGACTTGAATGCAGAAGCCTGCTTTTCCGCCTGGCTCGCCAAGGTTGGCGACAAGTGGAACACTTCTGCCGGTCGGGACATCATATGGCGAGTGCGCTCAAAAGCCACCCCAAGTTATTTGGCGAAGATTCTCAAAGACAAGAAGACTCCTGCCGAAAGCCATCCACGTTACGTTCGCGCATTGGATTTCCATTCAGGTCCTGAAAAGGACAAGGCGCTGGAAGCACTTTTGGACATCTAAGCTTCTTTTGGAACAGCTGTTTTCGACAATGGCCCGCTGGCATGGCGGTGCATTTTCATTAAGGTAAGTTCATTCCTTCGATGATGAAAAACATCCTCGCTAACTTACTGTTTGCTCTTTTTGTAAACATTGCCTTTGCCGAGGAAGAGGCTTCGCCGAAGGATCGTCTTATTGTGGAGACGCTCACGCGCCTTGAGCGTTTCGATGTCTCGGGAAACGAAAAGTGGAAGGGAGCCGTAGAGCGCTATGCTCGTTCTCTGCGCGGCAAAGAAGGTTACTTCGAACTAGTCGATCAATTTTCAGTCAAGGCCGAGGCTTCGGCGTTGATTCAGTTTGTTCAAAAAGACCCTTCCGCCGAGGATGCCGCCAAGGCGGTGCAGTTGCTTTTTCGTCTGGATAAGAAACAGAGCATCGCTAATGCACTGGCTGCCGGGCCTAAGGGGAAGGCGGATGCCATCGCCAAGCTTGTTGGTTTCATTCAAACTCCCGAAGCGAAGAAACTGCTGGAGGAATATAAAGCTACAAACAAGCCAGCCTCAACCGTTGCTGCTGCTGCGCCGGCTTTACTGGCAACACCCGAAGATATTGCTTTGCTGGCCAAGCGGGAAGGGAACCCCGTCTCTGGAAAGGCTGTCTTTCAAAAATTGTGCTTTGCATGCCACAAGGCCGGAGGTGTGGGCATAGATTTTGGACCTGGCCTATCTGAAATCGGTAGCAAGCTTCCAAAGACCGAGCTTTATCTGGCCATCGTCAAGCCAAACGCAGGTGTCAGTTTCGACTATGAAGGTTGGATTGTTCACACCAATCAGGGCCGAGTTCTCGCTGGTATCGTGACCGAAAGCGATGAAGAACTTACCATCCGCATGGTAGGTGGCGTCACCCAAAAGGTGAAAAAATCGGATGTAGCGAAACGCGAAAAGATGAAAGCCTCTCTCATGCCGGAGGGATTGCATCTCGCGATGTCGGAAAAAGAACTGGTTAATTTAGTTGAATTTCTTTCGGGCTTAAAAACGAATTAGAGTTTTAATTGGATTTTTTCCCGCTTGCCCATGTCGGTACTGGGGGGTTCTCTATCCGTATGCTCAATCTTCAAACACTCAAGATCGAACCTTTCACTGAGCATCTTGTCAGTGGGTATGAGGCTACCTTTGGCACCCTGTATCCTGAATACGTGGATTTTCTTCGTCTTGCGTCCTCGCTCACCCTCGAAAATATCGCTAACGGTGATATGCTCTACCACAATGTTGATCATTCGATTATGGTTACGATGGTGGGTCTGGAAATCATCAGGGGCAAGCACCTGTACGAAGGGCGCGTGAGCCCGGAGGATGCCCTCAATTACCTCTTGGCCTTACTTTGCCACGATATCGGTTACGTCAAAGGGGCCTGCGAGCGAGACGACGGAGATCACTTTGAAGTAGGAGAAGACGATCTGTTGCAACTTCCTGATTCCGGCACTTGCGCCATACTTACGCCGCATCATGTTGCTCGCGGTAAAATTTTTGTTCACGAACGTTTTAATTCTTATTCATTCTTGGATCTCGAGCTTGTGTCAGCGTGCATTGAGCGTACGCGTTTTCCAGTTCCCGACAAAGCAGTTTACCAGAATACCACCGATTTGCCGGGTTTGGCTCGTGCAGCTGATTTCATTGGCCAGTTGGGTGATCCCGAATACCTGCGCAAGATACCTGCCCTTTATTACGAATTCGAGGAATTGGGAACCAACCGGCATCTTGGCTGCGAATCTCCTGGAGATTTGCGACGAGGTTATGCGAAGTTCTTTTGGGATGTGGCTCATCAGTATCTTGGGCATGCCGTTCGCCTGCTACGGATGACGCAGGAGGGCAAGACTTGGGTCAGCCGACTTCATTCTCATGTTTTCGTGTGCGAGCATTTTCTTGTTAATGCTGAGGATGAATGAAACTTGCTAGTTTGACTTTCCCTTAACCTGAAACGACTTTATCTTTAATGTGTTATTCAAGGTCAACTTTGTCGATAACCTCGGTCATTATCTATTTGGCTTTTGTTTTCGGAGCTTTGGCTCTGCACGGGAAGTCTGAGCTAAGTTCTCACGATCAACTTGTTCAGAAACTGAAAACAATCGTCATCCCCGAGGTGAAATTCGTTGAAGCTCCCTTGCCTGAAGTTCTCACCTTTCTCCATGTTGCCGCCCGCAAGCATGATCCTCAAGCGATTGAGAACCCTCAGTCGGCAGGAGTAAATATCGTTTTGCTTACCCGGGAGAATCCTCCTCCGACAGTTACCCTTGACACTCGAAACCTTACTTTGGGCGTCTTGCTCGGGTTCATAACCGAACTCACAGGCTATATCTACGAGGTGCGCGAACAGGCCGTTGTCGTCCGAAAACTTCCGCCTAAGAAAAAGAAACAGTCCGGCGGCCC
>CAWVZQ010000149.1:0-6851 GCA_963934405.1 uncultured Opitutales bacterium
ACCGCATAGATCAGACCACCGGACGCTTGACCTACCAAAGAGGGTCGGTGATCAACGTCCCTTCTCCAATCTGCATTCTCTTCGTCGAGTAGGGTTCACCCCGACCAAAGTTTCCGAAAACACCGGTGGATGTAATAAAAACCCACATGTTTATTGGCACTAAATGCCTTAAAATGCGGGATCTCCCACCCATCCGAAACAAAGTATCATCTGATTCCCAGAGATGCTACAGGCGTATTAGCCGAATAGGTGAAATACAAAACCACTCGCTCCCGAAAGCCAGTCGTGAACCAAGTCGTGAATCATGTCTATCAATCAAAAACATCCCGAAGAATACTTTCTTTCTTAGAAAGTTCGAGAAGTTTGACCCATTTCGAAATAGTATAATCGTAATAGTGCGCGGGCGTTGTTCCGGCCCGCAAATAAATCCAACCTTCGGGCTGGTCTGCTGAAGAAGAACGATAGACAAATGGATAGGTTTCGGGGCGAGTCCATAACCAGCCTAGCCTCGAATGATAAAACCAATAATCGTTAATTTTGGTCATTCCCGAGTAAAGCCAACCAGCACTTTGATGATATACCCACCCTGAGGATGGAGCAGTAAAAAAGTAACCGAACCAAACTGAATACCTCCATCCATAACCTAAATCATCCGATAGAGCTACAATCGCGGAATGATCGGAAAAATTCACGATGACAGTAGATAAGCTGGTCAAACCACCACGATCAGTGACCTCCACGGCAAGAGTCAATCCTTCCGGTCCCGAAAATGACAAATCCCCGGGGTCTCTCAAAGTCATGACCCCGGTAGTCCGATTCAGGTCGAATACAGGATTCCCATCATTATCCAAATCCAGATTCCCTTCAATTATGTCAAAAGTGAAACTGTCGTCGCCATCTCCATCTGATACGGAAAGGGCTCCAACGATCAAAGATTCTGCAAGGTTTGGATTATAGGTAAGCAATTCATTCAGCAATTTAGGAGCGAAAGTATTGTTTGCACTGGATACTCCAATAGCGTGCTTGATGGAAGTTTCGTTATTCTGGATGAGAACGGTTTGAGGAGCGACTGATCCCGCCCCCATTGCTTGAAGTGCAGGACTCACTGAAGTGGATGCCCCTATCTGAGCTTCGGCTGCTCTTTTTTTGAAAGATGCCGCATCCTGGACTGAGTCACGCCCTTCTTCGACAATCTCATTCACGATTGAAATCAGAGTGGCAGCTGAAGCAGTTCCTCCTTCGGGCAAATCAACCCCAACTTGCCGAGTTGCCTCATTAACCACCTTAAAAACAGTTTGGATGTTAGTTAAATCAAAGGATGAGTTATCGACCTTGGTCAACTCCTCAACCAGAGCCCTCGTTGCCGAGGCTGAAATGAGGGACGAAGATTGCACCCCCTCCGTTGCAGCCGAGAGCAAGGCAGTCGTCTGAACGACTGTATTCGCCACCTGAGTTCCCGCCGCCAAGACATCGACAGCCTTGGCATTGCCCGATGCTGCTTCCGACAAGGCATCGAAACCCAATATATCAACAGATGAATCGATTCCCAGAGTACTCTTCACAAGATACTGAGCTTCATTTGCATCAGTCCCTCGTTCCACCATCTCGGCAACCAAAGTAGTCAAAGGAGTAACTACGCTAGAGGTAGGTGGAGCCTTGTAGGCAACGTCCAACTTCAGACCCGAAGAAACGTCGGTCCCGCCAAGGCAGACCAGCAAGCCTTCGTCGTCATCGATTTCATCGTTGCCATTAAGATCGAAAAGAGCGAACTGTTCATCAGTAAACTCGATGTCGTATTCTCCGCTTTCATTTGATAGTGCAAACGGTTCATCAGGATCGTGAATCCCATTGGTCACCCCATTTCGAGAGGCATCAAAAAACACCTTTGCGCCTGCGACGTATCCATTAACGTATTTGCCTCTCAACGACCTCTTGAAAACGGCAAAGACAGTCTGATTTCCAGTCACTAAGACTTGAGTGAAAGTTTTGGTCGGTTTTTTAACTCCCGACCCATCCCACCTCTTGAATTTCCATCCTCGTTCGTAAACATGAGTACGCAATGGGAATGAGTTGCCTTTCACCACAGTCCGAGTGATTTCATAATTCTTCTTCCCACCGTAGACAACAGTTAGTTGAACATGAAAATCGCTTGGCTTTTGACTCGGCTGAAAAGGGCCGGATTGCCAACGGTCGTCTTCTCCGTCATTGTCTCCGTCGATAAAGTCATTGGGCCATGGCGATTCAGTTCCTATTAAAGTACCGAAAACATCCGCAGCATCGGGACGAATAACACGTACAGGTATTCCCGAATCGAAAAACCCTCCATGCGAATCGGAGACTCTCACTCGAACCGAGTAATTCGGCCGAATGAAATAATTACTAGAATGATTAATGATCAATCGATTAGCTGAGATCTCGAAGAATCCATTGTCGTCGAGCTCTCCATCCTCCAATAAACTAAACGATAGCGTATCCTCTGAATTAGGATCCTCAGCAGATAGAAATCCGACTATCCGACCCGGAGCATTTCGGTGTTCAATCGATTGTTCACTAAGCTTTAAATTGCTGGGTGGAAGGTTCTCGAAAACGTCGCGGACAATTATTTCGAAGGATTGTCGAATCACTTCGCCTCCTACGTCCGTTACGCGAGCCAAAATATCGTAAGAAGCCTGCTTTTCGTAATCCAAAGGTTGCTTGATAAAAATCGTCCCGTCTTCCTTTACGTCGAAGACTTGATGACCTCGCTCAAGGATAAAAGTGTGCTGATCATTTGGATCGGGATCCAGAACCCCCAATTTCCCTACATAGGTTCCAGCCGGACGATTCTCATCCACAACATGATCGCTAAGCCAAATACCCTTGGGCGGATTGTTTTCAAACTCATCTCCAATCCAAACGGAAAGAGATCGCGTCAAAGAAGAACCATTCTCATCAGTAGCTTTTATAAAAACGTCGTATCGATTGCGAATTTCGTAGTCGAAGCGAACCTTTGAAACCAGTTTTCCGGACGAGTCCAAATCGAACCATTCGTTTCCGGTCGAGAGACTCAATTCATGAGAATCCAGTGGATCCGGATCAGTCACTTTGACAAAACCGACAACAGCCCCCGGCTCCATATTCTCTTGAACCACGCCGGGAACCAGTTCCATCCCTGTTGGAGGCGAATTCTCAGCAATGTCTAAAACCTTTAAATCGAAGGCTTTCTCATAGAAGTCTCCTCTGGCATCAGTAACGCGAAGTCGAACCCTATATAAATTACGGTCTTCGAAATCAAAACTTCGGGTAGACAACAAATTGCGTCCCGAGATGGAAAATAAGGAATTGTCCGTCCCTCCGACACCTGAAACCAAAGCGAAATCGTGACTGTCCCCAGAGTCAGAGTCGACAGCATTGAGACTTCCGACCAAGGTTCCGACTGGAGAATTTTCAGGTAGTTCGCGAGAGCTAATCAAAATCCCCGTAGGGGCGGAGTTGGGAGGTGGCGGCACACTCCCCTTGTCCCTTGGGTCACTGTTTGCCGAAATTTCAATTCCGTCATTATAACCGTCCCCGTCCAAATCCGGGTTTTGGTCGTCGAGATCGAGACGTTCCTCGTCGGCTTGAGTCAAACCATCCTCGTCAGTATCTTCGCCCTTGTCGTCCAAGATAACCAGCTCGATGGTTTTGGCGAACAGTCCCCCTTTTCCGTCATGTGTTTCAATTCTGACTCGATACGAGGATTTAGTTTCGAAATCCAGTATTTTGTTGGGCAAGAGCATTCTTCCGACAAAGTTAAAATGCTCATTATCATATTCTTGACCTAACGAATCGGGAACCAAGCGATAGGTGTGGACGTCGCCGGTGTCATCATCCACTGAACTCACGGTCACTCCTATCGCGGAAGGCGACAGGTTTTCCCAGAGAACATACGACGAGAAAGCGATGTCTCTAGGTCGAGCGTTGGCCGTTACCAAACCGAACTTGGCGACGAAAGCGTCACGACCACCCTTGCTTGTCTTCGACTCCGGATTGAATTCTTCCGTATCGCGAAAATCTCCGGAGAGATAGATAAAACCCTTACCGTCTGTGGAAACACCCAATCCGTCTTTAGGATAGTTCCATATCGGAGTTCCGTCCGCAGCCCTCTTCTCGACTCTAGAACCTATTGAAACAATCTCTCCGCTCGGAAGAGTCGAAACGGCAGAACCGGAAGCAGTAGACCGGGCAAATCTAACACTTTCGTTTGCATCCACTTTGGCCAAGAATGCACCAGACGCGAGGGGTGAATTGCCGAAGAGGGATTCCTTTTCAGTTCGGCCAACGAGGAGAACACCGTTTCCGACTGCATGCAAATCCTCGACAAGACCGTCGGAACCTTCTGCAAGCAGAACGACCTCTCCAGGAGATGCAGACTGATTGAATTCACTCAGGAAAATCGAGCTATCCCCCGAGTTGGACATATTTGCGTCGCCGATCGAGATGGGACGCTGATACGGATCCTGTCCGAAGTGACCGGCTAACCAAACCTTTCCGGCGTCGTCGACCTCTACCGCGCTCACTGAATCATGAGCATGTCCTCCGAAACCCTTGAACCAAAGCCTTTCTCCCTCCGGCGAATAAGCGGTGGCAAACCCATCTTGCTTGTTGCCTCCAACGAGTTGAGCCCCCTGATCGAGTTGAATCACAGTATTGAATTGTCCGACTAGGTACGCATTACCGTTGGGAGAGAAAGCTACGTCGAGTCCCTTAACCCATCCGCCTTCAATACTGGTGAGCGAATGAGCCCATTCGATCGCCCCACCGGGGCTCAACTTGGCGATAAATCCGCTTCCGTGCCGAGAACCACTGCGGAGAGCATGGACGCCTACATCGAGAGAATGCTGATCCATATAATGACTTCCATCAATAGAAATCCCGTAAGTGCCGGCGACAAGTACGTTCCCGGAATCATCTATCGCAATTGCGGAACCGTAATCGTTATGGGGTCCGTGAAAACCGAGAGCCCAATCAATGATTCCATTCGTGTCGAACTTGGCCACAAAAACATCGCTTCCACCAATGGAATTGAACTGGGCCGCCCCAGTACCTCCCTCGAAGTCCGCATTTCCCGAAAGCCCGCCCGTAACGTAACTATTTCCATCGGAATCCGTGACAATCGCCGTGGCGGAATCCCACAAAGTCGCCCCCCCGCGTCGGGCCCACGCAAACCCAAGTTCCGCTTCCGGTCGGTCGTTCGGATCTGTGGGATCGGTTCCTTTGGAAACCTCGTAACCATCGCTAACGTCGTCATCATCACTATCAGGATCGAAATCGCTGGTTCCGGCAGAGAGTTCATCCTTCTCGGTCAAACCGTCGCCATCAAAGTCTTCCTCGTCATCATTCTTAACCGAAACGACCAATGGCATTTCGATGAATTGGGCACCCTCGTCGGTTGCTCGAACGCGAATATGATATTCATCTTTCTTCTCGAAATCGAAGCGATCGAGAGTCTGGAGCTTTTCTCCGACTATTTGGAACGAAGCATTATCCGCCGACCCGTTGCCATCCACGAACTCGAATGCGTGCGAGTCTTCCTCATTCGGATCCAAGACCGAAAAAGATCCCACTGCGCTGAAAACGGGCAAGTTCTCCATGACGTTCGAGGGGGTTAGGGAAAGATCGCTCGGAGGTTTGTTGAAAATCGGGAAGTCATTCGGATCGGCAGGATCGGTGTCGTTTTCGATCTCGACGACGTCGTCGTGACCATCCCCATCCGAGTCGGTCTGCAAATCGCTCGTGCCTCTGGCTTCCTCCTCGCTCTGCGGCAAACCATCGCCATCAAAGTCTTCTCCGGAATCATCCACTACGCTTACGACAAAGGATTTCTCGATACTGTCTCCGGCCTCGTCACTGGAACTGACTCGGATCTTTCTGGAACTACCCTGTTCGTAATCCAGCTTTACCGCCGTACGCAGCGTACCGTTGGAGTCGATGTCGAACAAGGCGTTGTCATACGACCCATTTCCGTCCACAAGCGCGTAAACAAAGCGAAAATCCCAAGGGTCCACATCCGAAGTAGTAAAATCTCCGACGCGAGAACCGATCGGCTTGTTCTCGGAAACGCTTTTCGGATTTAGGTTCAAGTCCACGGGCTTGGTGTTTGGCGGTCGAGGATCGTAGGGATCCTTGGGATCGGTTCCCGCTATCACTTCCTGCCCGTCCTTATGACCGTCCTTGTCGAAATCGGGATCTTGGTCATTGGTTCCAATAGGATCTTCTTCCTTTTGGGTTAATCCGTCTTTGTCTTGGTCTTCGGTGTCATCGTCCATCACGGGCACCTTTGCCACGCCTTCGAAAACTCCGCCCCGATTGTCCGTAACCTTGACGCGGATGGTGTAATTGTGGTCTGTCCTCTCCTCAAAATCCAAGGCCGTTTTGGTCTTCAGCAAGCCGCCGGGATCCAGCGTAAAGTAATTATTGTCCGAAGAACCGTTGCCTTCGACCAACTCGTACGAGTGGGTGTCGCGCTTGTCGAGGTCCACGGCCATAAAGGTTCCCGCGTCCTCCCCGACGGGTCGATTCTCCATTACGTAAAGGGGTTGAAAACCCAATCCGGTCGGGGGACTGTTTTCCTTCCCCGGCCAGTCTTGAGGATCAAGAGGATCGGTTCCCGAAGTTTTCTCGTCCTTGTCGTCGTGACCGTCGTCGTCCGAGTCAGCCTTGTCGGGGTTCGTGCCCAAGGTGATCTCGGCATCGTTGGACAAACCGTCTTCGTCCCTGTCCTGAACGTCGTCCAGCACTTGGATGACGAATGCCTTCTCAATCCCCAAGCCCTTGGGATCGGTTGCGCGAACTCGAACGGAAAGGGTCGCGTTCGCCTCGTGGTCGAGAAG
>CAWVZQ010000150.1:0-6850 GCA_963934405.1 uncultured Opitutales bacterium
GGCAACCTAGTCTTAGTAAATCACCGGACCTCCATTAAGGCTTGGGACATCAGAACTTTTTCAAGTATTCCAATTGAGGAATAAGACTATTCGATTCCAATTCACTTGAAGGTTTCGAAGTGACTCAACTACATTCAAAGAACATAAGATAGAAAAGTCGGGCAACCCTAGGTCGCACAATCAAAAATTTCTAGAGAGCAATTAGAAGACAACATATGAGCCGTTCCATCCTCTCCATCTGGGTCACGTTATTGGCACTTTCAGAATTCAACCTCCACTCCGGTCAACTACCGAATATTGTAGTAATACTGGCGGACGACATGGGATTCGGAGAGATCCAGCACCTCAACCCCAAACGAGGAAAAATCAAAACACCGCATCTCGACAAACTCGCGAGAGAAGGACTTGTCTTTACCGATGGCCACAGTGGTTCTTCCGTCTGCACGCCCACTCGCTACGGGTTGATGACGGGGCGATACGCTTGGCGAACACGTCTGCAAAAGGGGGTGCTCACGGGGGGGGAATCTTTGATCGCGCAAAATCGACTTACCATTGCAAAAATGCTGCGCCTAAATGGTTATCACACCGCAGCAATAGGCAAATGGCACCTAGGCATGCTGTACGACGGCGTAAAGAATTCAGGCAAGGTGCCGGTTGGGGCAAAAATTTCCCACGGTCCCCTCGAGCGTGGAGGTTTTGACCAATTTTACGGGTTCCATCACGCCCGCCAAATGAACCTTTGGATTGAGAACGACAAGGTGACCAAAAACCTCAAGCCGGATGAAATGCTTCCCATGCTCACCGCTCAAGCGATCAAGTACGTTCAAAGCCGCAAAGGGAACGAACAACCCTTCTTTTTATACGTTCCATGGAATTCTCCTCACAGCCCGGTGGTGCCCACGAAGGAATGGCAAGGCAAGAGTAAGCTGAATGCCCATGCCGACTTCGTCATGCAAACCGACGACTCCTTCGGCCAGGTCATACAGGCCCTCAAGGATACCGGGCACTTCGAGAACACCTTGGTGATTTGCACCGCCGACAACGGCACCTCCGGTCCTACCTCCAAAATGAGTGACCTCATAAAGAAAGGCCATTACCCTAGCGCAAACCTCCGAGGCTCAAAAGCCGACATCTGGGACGGTGGTCACCGTGTGCCCTTTATCGCTTCCTGGCCCAAGGTAATCGAGTCAGGTCGAAAGACTGACGCCTTGGTCTGCCTGACGGACCTCATGGCAACCGCCGCCGACCTGACAGGTCACAAACTTCCTAAAAATGCAGCGGAGGACAGCCTGAGTTTCGCTAACATTCTGCGTGGTGAAGGGAAACCCGTACGAGAGAACGTCATACATCATTCGATCGAGGGGCAATTCGCTATACGGGAAGGAAGATGGAAACTCATTTGCTGTCCCGGCTCAGGCGGTTGGGGCAAGCCGGGCACCAAAACTGCCCTCAAGCAGGCGACCCAGAAGAAGCTCCCCTTCATTCAACTCTACGATATGGAACAGGACGTCGGGGAGAAAAAGAATCTGGCCGTCCAATCGCCTGAAAAAGCAACGGGATTGCGAGCCCTGCTCGATCAACAGATCGCACTGGGCAGGAGCACTCCCGGCCCAAAACAAAAGAACGACGCCAAGATCGTTGTCGACAAGTGGAAGAAATAGAATGGAGGGTCGACCACCTTCAGCGCTTGCCCCGTGAAGGAAAGCCACCCTCATTGTGAGCCATGAGGATTTCTTGCCTCATTTCAACTCTGGTTCTTCTTACAATCATCTCGGCCGAGGAAACAAGAAAAACCAATTTTATTGTCATTTTATGCGACAACCTCGGTTACGGGGACGTCGAGCCGTTTGGATCCAAGATTCATCGCACGCCGCACTTGAACCGCATGGCGAAGGAGGGTCGAAAGTTCACTCACTTCTACGTCACTGCGGGTGTGTGCACGCCTTCAAGGGCAAGCATTATGACGGGATGCTACGCTCAACGGGTCCAAATGCACCTCAATCCCCGCGACGGTCGGGTGCTGAGACCGGTTTCCCCGTACGGGTTGCATCCGGATGAAACCACCATCGCCGAAACACTCAAGGATCAAGGTTACGCCACCGCCCTCGTCGGCAAGTGGCATCTCGGGGATCAACTGGAGTTCCTGCCGAACGCCCAGGGCTTTGATTATTTCTTTGGGATTCCCTACAGCGACGACATGACGAAGGCCACGGGAGAACGCATTGGTTCACGGATGGACGGAAACAGGTGGCCTCCCCTGCCATTGATGGAGAATGAACGGGTCATTGAGGCCCCCGTCGATCGCAACGGTTTGACTAAACGTCACACCGAGGTTGCGATGAAATGGATCGAACAGCATCAGGAGAAACCTTTCTTTCTCTACTTCCCGCAGGCGATGCCAGGCAGCACCAGTAAACCGTTCACCAGTCCTGAATTTCGAGGCAAAAGCAAGAATGGCCCATGGGGCGACTCGGTCGAGGAACTGGATTGGTCAACCGGCCAAATCCTCGACAAGTTAGTTGAGCTTGGAATCGACGAACACACCGTAGTCATCTGGACCTCGGACAACGGAACTCCTATGGCAAGGGATATGGACAGCCCCTCCCGAGGCACCAATAAGCCATTGTTCGGACGAGGCTACACGACCGCGGAAGGCGCTTTTCGCGTTCCGACCATCATGTGGTGGCCGGGCAAGGTGCCCGCAGGAACGACTTGCGCGGAACTAAGCACCACCATGGATCTTCTGCCCACCTTCGCCCGGCTGGCCGGCGGACAAGAACCGCAGGATCGGAAGATCGATGGACACGACGTTCGCACGCTCATCTTGGGTGAACCGGATGCCAAAACGCCATACGACGTTTTCTACTACTACCAGCGTGATCACCTGCAGGCGATACGCAGCGGACCGTGGAAACTTTTCCTCCCTCCAGGAAAAGCGCCTCGCCATCCCCACGCCGTCAAGGGAAAGGGGACAAAGCCGATCCTCTTCAACGTGGTGGAGGACATCGGGTCGCAAAAAGACATCAGTGAGCAACACCCCGAGGTGGTGAAAAGGCTCATGGGCTTGGCGGTACCGGCACGGGCCGACCTTGGAGATATTGGCAAACTTGGAAAAGGTCAGAGGTCCATCGGGAAAGTGAGCGATCCACAACCACAAACGTTGCCAAACAAATAGTCATCGGGAATCGTCAGCAATACAGCTATGTCCCTGAAGCCGAAACACAAGCCCGTCACCAATCCGAGATCTTTCCTTTCCCATTTCATTGCCATGTTTTGCCCATGATCTCCAAAAGTTTAGTCAATGGAAACGCCTTCTTTGTTGAATTTGTCCGAATATTTCCATATTCGGATATTGTTCCATATTCGGACGCAGCAAATATATGAAAATCTCGCTCATTATGTTTCCAATATTATATTGGTGTCTACCCGTATACATTACGAGTGGAAGCGAAGTATCAATTCCTAGAAATTTGTTTTCAAGTCATTGCATCCAATGCCATGGCAAAGACGGAAAAGTCAAAGGCAAGGTCGATCTTCTGAAATATTCGACCGGGGCTGATCTTCGGGATGATCCGGAACTCCTACAAACTGTCCTTGATGTCATAGACTTTGGAGAAATGCCTCCCGAGGACGAAAAGCAAATTCCCTTGCAACTAAGGGATTCGGCCCTTTCTCATTTGCGGACCTTGCTCAACGAATCGGTGGGGAAAGATCCCGTCTTTGCAACCACCCGGATCCGCAGGATGAACCGATTTCAATACGCCAATGCCGTTCAGGACTTGCTCAAACTGAAAGTATCGGTTTTTCCCTTGCCCGAAAAAATGATGCGCGACCGCTCGGGTTATTTCAACAAGGCGATCAAGGGCGGAATGCCGGACTCCCTGACAGTGAGCAGCCGGCCGCTGGGCAAGTCGGGTCTGATCGAACCCAGGCTTTCCGGAGTCGGCCCTTTCCCTCAGGATTTGCGGGCTGAGCATGGGTACGACAACCAGGCCGATCATCTTTCTCTGTCACCCCTGCTGATGGAAGCTTTTTTCCAGCTTAGCCGGACCATCGTAACCAGTTCCACCTTTGGTCCGAAAACGGTAGGCATCTGGAAAGACTTTTTTCAAGCCCCCGCAAAAGAGGAAGATGTCGAGAAAGTCCTTGCCGCTCGCTTGAAGCCTTTTCTCACCAAAGCCTTCAGGCGGCCCGTGAAGAAGGAAACCCTGAAGCGCTATCTATCCCACGCTCTTGGTTCGCTCAAAAAGGGAGCCACTTTCGAGGCGACCATGAAGGACGTGGTTTCCGCGGTTCTGGCTTCCCCCCGCTTTCTTTATCTCTACGATTCACTCGGGGCGGAGCAAGACGCCTTGTCCGAGGAGGTTCTTCTCGCTTCGCGCCTATCCTTTTTTCTTTGGGGAAGCTTGCCCGATGAGGAACTGCTTGGGCTTGCCCAGGCCGGCCGACTTTCCGATCCCAAGGTTTTGGACGGGGAACTGGACAGGATGCTTTCCGATCCAAAGCTGAAGCGCTTTTGTGACAGTTTCCCTACCCAATGGCTCCAATTGGACAGGATCATTTCCGCGGTGCCTGATGAAAAGACCTACCCCGATTTCTACTATGCTCCTCCCAGTTACCGGACCACCATGGACATGATGATGGAACCCTTGCTCCTCTTCGAAACCGTACTTCTGGAGGACCGTCCGGTTCTCGATTTCATCGATGCTAACTATACTTACCGCTCGGCCCGTTTGAGAAAATGGCTGGGGGAGGAACCTGGAGGAAAAATCGGCGGGCCGGTTTCCATGCAATTCTTTAGGCAACCCTTGTCCGACCGGCGCCAGGGGGGCATGATCACCAACAGCGCCGTCATGACGATGACCTCCGGTCCCCACGAGACCAAGCCCATCACGCGCGGAGCCTGGCTAGCCGGTGTAATCTTCAATTCACCGCCTCCACCTCCACCTGCCGACGTTCCTCCGCTCCCCGAGGTGGAAAAGGAAGACGAGGGGCTGACCTTGCGCCAGCGGTTTTCCGACCACCGAGAACGGGCTGATTGCGCAGGTTGCCACGAGAAACTCGATCCTCTTGGGTTCGCCCTGGAGAATTTCGATCCGGTCGGTCGGTGGCGGGCCGACTATGAAAACGGAGTCCAAGTGGATTCGGAAGGAGTCCTCTTCCGCCGGCACGAATTCGGGGGCGTGGTCGAGTTCAAGGATGCCATCCTTAAAGAAAAGGAACGGTTCGTCCGAGCTTTGGGCGGGCACTTGTTGACTTTCGCATTGGGTCGGGAGCTTACCCCTGCGGACTCCCCCGTTCTGGATGAGATCGCGCAAAAAGTTTCCACCGAGGAATACCGGATGAAGGCTCTGATCAAGGCAGTTGTCCAATCAGAACCCTTTCTCGGCAAGTCCTCTAAACTCGCCTTGCATCGGGACTCTTCGAAACCTTAATATCAATATGTCGATGAAATCATTTTCGAGAAGAAATTTTCTATGCGGGATGGGTGGCTCGATCCTCACCCTGCCATGGATGGAAAGCTTGGCCGCCGGGCCGACCAAAGAAGTCGCTCAGCGCTTGGCCTTTTACTATGTGCCCATCGGGGTGGTCAGGCGCACCTTCTTTCCGGGCGAGGAGAATGGAATAACCCCGATTTTCAACCGGGACAACTTCAAGGCCGACGAAACCAAGACCAACCTGGTCAAGGGCGAGCATCCACTCGAACTGACCGCCACCATGAAACCGCTCGAGCGGCTCAAGGAAAAGGTATCCCTTATCACGGGCTTGGACCGGACCTTTCAACCGGGTACAGACGTGCATGCCCAGTGCGCATCGTGCTTTCTCTCGAGCGCTAGCCCGTTCAGCGTTAAACATTCTCCTTACCCACAGGCGAGAACGCTTGATCACGTCGTGGCGGAAAAGATCGGGGGCCGGACGCCTTTCAAAACCTTGGAGTTCAGTTGCAACAGCCACAAGGACAACAAAGAATCCATTCAGTTCGATAATATTTCCTGGTACGGGACCGAATACGTCGCTCCGTCCATGCGTGACCCCTTGATTGCTTACCGCAGGCTTTTCAAGTCGGATGAGCGGAGCGCTTACCGCAACATCACGGACCTCGTCCTTGAGGATGCCCGTTCGCTCAAGCGCGACTTGGGCCGCGAGGATCAGGATAAGTTTGCCGAGTACTTCGACTCCATACGGACCATCGAACGGCAACTTACCAGACTGGATGGGCTCAAGGAGGAGTTAAGTAAGGTTGATCTCGATGTACCCATGGACGGGAAGCTTCCCCGCGGGGAGTACATTCGCTTGATGGGGGATCTGATGGTCGTTGCCTTGCAGAGCGGATTGACCAACGTCGCCACTTTCATGGTGGGTCCCGAACGCTGGGATACGCCCTATTTGTTCGAGAGCTTATTCGACAAGCCACGGAGCCATCACCAGATGTCCCACAACCAGAAAAAATTCATCGAGGACCTGATCAAAGTGGATCATTTCCATATGGAGCAATTCGCTTACCTGCTCGAGAAGATGGACCGGATTCAAGAGGCCAATGGGAAGACCCTGCTCGACAATACCCTTTTTACTTATGGCTCGGGCCTAGGTGACGGCGCAACCCATCAGTACAGTGCCTTGCCCATCGTGACCGCAGGTTCCGGAGGGGGGAAATTCAAGACCGGTCGGCATTTCAACCTTTCCGAGCAATCCGGCTTGACCCCCAAGGTGGATGGAAAGTACGTGGCTCCCGAAGGTGGCATGCCTCTAGCCAACCTCTGGCTCACCCAAGCCCGGGCGCTTGGCCTGAAGATTGACCGCTTCGCAGATAGCACGGGTGAACTCAACATTCTCCGCGCATAGTATCACT
>CAWVZQ010000151.1:0-6849 GCA_963934405.1 uncultured Opitutales bacterium
TTCATGACAGTTAGGAGATCCTGACCAAAAGCATTTTCCACTATTTTGTCGCGACCTGATCCTGCGGGGCAGGGGCGGTTGAGGGTGGAACCCAGTCCTTTCCCCTTGCCTGTTTCTTCCCGTTCGCCCGTGCCCGGGTACCAAGGGGATTGGTGAGTGCTAAAGAAAAAAACGGTTTCGTCCTCGTAGAATACGTCTTGGGTTCCGTTGCCATGATGCACGTCCCAATCAACGATGAGAATTTTACCTATGCCGTGTTTTTTTTGGGCGTAACGAGCTGCGATGGCGATGTTGTTGAAGAGACAGAAGCCCATGCCCTTATCGGGTGTGGCGTGATGTCCCGGTGGTCGGACGACGCAGAAGGCATTGGAGGCTTTGCCTGCAAGAACTTCGTCCACCGCTGCGAGGGTTGCGCCTGCTGCGAGGCGACCAATGTCGAGAGAGGCGGGGCAAATGGTGGTGTCGCCTGTACTGAGCTGGGTCTCTCCGGCTTTGACGTCGGCTTTGACGGTGTTGAGGTATTTCCCGGAGTGGCAACGCAGGATGTCGGAGTCTTCGCAGGGTCGTGGGTCCACTTTGCGGAACTTGTCGGAGATGCCGGCGTTGTCGAGCGCCTTGAGGACAGCTTTGTTGCGGTCGGGTTGTTCGGGATGGCCGAATCCGGTGACGTGTTTTTCGAAGGCGACGTCGGAGACAAGGACGGAGTTCGACGGTGCGATCTTCACGGCGTCTTCCATGGCCGAGAAAAGATCTTAACCTTGCCGGCGTTTCTTTGCCTCGGTTATGAGGTCGTGAAAGGCTTGGAAAAGGGCGTTCGCATCATTCGGCCCGGGAGCTCCCTCGGGATGGTATTGGACGGAAAAAACCGGAAGATCCTTATGGCGGAGGCCTGACACGGTTCCGTCGTTTAGGTTGTATTCCGTGACCACTGCCTCGCAGCTTTCGAGTTCCTCGGCACTGGATGCAAAACCGTGATTTTGGGCCGTAATCGCTACACGACCTTGCTCCACGTTTTGAACGGGTTGATTCCCGCCTCTGTGCCCGAATTTCAGCTTATAGGTATTAGCCCCTAGAGCGTGAGAAATAATTTGGTGTCCAAGGCAAATCCCGAATACGGGGAAGTCGGGCAAGAGATCACGAACGGAATCGTGGGCATAGGTGACGGCGGAAGGGTCACCCGGACCATTGGAAAGGAAAATGGCATCCGGGTTAAGTGCCCGGGCTTCCTTTGCCGTTGCGTTTGCCGGCAATACGTGAACTTCGAAGCCATGTCTTCGAAGGTTCCGAAAGATAGACCATTTTGCCCCGAAGTCGAAGGCGACCACACGGTATTTCGTATTGTTCGCGGTGTCCTTGCTTAGGTTCGTGCCCGTAAGGGTAAAGCTTTTGCTCTTAGTGGATTCAGGATCCCATTCGTAGGTTTCGCCGCAGGTGACTTCCTTGACGTAGTCGATTCCCTCTAGACCCGACCATTCGTTGGCCTTGGCGAGTGCCTCCTCATCCGAAAGGCCTTCCGTACTTAGGCAACTTTTCAGCGCCCCCTTGACTCGTATGCGTTTTGTAATGGCGCGAGTGTCCACGCCTTCGATTCCCGGGATGCCGTGCTCGGCGAGAAAATCATGCAGGTTGGAGGTTGCCCGCCAGTTGCTCACTATGGTGCTCAACTCACGAACGACGAAGCCAGCCGCTTTGGGTCCGTCGGATTCCTCGTCTCCGGGGATGATTCCATAGTTGCCGATCTGGGGAGCCGTCATAGTGACGACTTGTCCATAGTACGATGGGTCGGTGAGGATTTCTTGATACCCCGTCATACTGGTGTTAAATACGGCTTCTCCCACTACGGTGGCTTTGCCCCCAAAGGCTTTTCCTCGGAATACGCTGCCATCTTCCAAGGCAAAGACTGCTTCTTGTGCTTCTTTCATTTGGTTGTTGTGGTTTTGGATAGCCTGTCGCTTTCAAACTGGCAAACCGATTTGCGATTTCTTTCTTGGAGTGTTGAAGTGTTTGGTCTCCAAACTCGTCGGTCGGCTTCTTCGCAACAATCTAGCATCAAGCCTTTACCGTTCTTTTGACCAGCGGTAAAAAATAGATCCTAGAACGCTCACGGAGACGATCAAGTTTGCAACCTTCATCACGACGCCACCCGATCTTTGGTCTTCGAGCGGGGTAATGTCGATGATGCGCTCGGCGTAAAAATAGGTGTCGTAAAGAACTTCCTGGGAAAAAGTAAGTATGGCGAAGATTGGGGTTTGTCCAAGCATGAGCGCCAGAATAAAAAGCATCTGGGGACCATACCGGATCGGAGGAAGTTGCTTGGATGAACTCGCGATAGGCCACCACATGGCGAATGAGGTAAGGAACATCGACAAGTGTTCCGCCATATGGAGTGTTTTATTCTGAATGGCGGCTTCATAGAAAGTTCCGAAATGCCAAAAGGAAAAGACGAGCGTAAAGCCTAAACCGGCTACGACGGGGTGAAACAATAGGCTGCAAAGGGCTTTGATATCGGGTCGCCTTATAAAAAGCTCGTCCCATAGTTGCCCCGGCATGCCAAAGAGCAGGAAGAGGGGACTGACGTACATCAGGATGTTGTGCTGGATCATGTGGGCGAAAAAGAGATAGTTTTCGCCCAAGGGATCTAGAGGAGATCCCACCGCCAAGTAGAAACTGATGATTCCGGCGGCAAACCACCATGCCTGCTTCTTGGGGAAAGGCATACCCGGGGCAATTTGTTCCCTGAAAGGTCCTACGATTAAAGCATAGCACCATGCGACGAACAGCAAGCCACCCACTAATGCAGGCTCGGTGTGCCAATGGAGAAAGGTTACGGGAGAGGAACTCAGCATATGGGAAACCTCAGCGTAGGGGTTGCCCGGAAGATAGATTATTCCCTGTTATCTGTCCAGTTGGCTTCAGAGCGAGCCTTGAGCCGGAAGTCTGCGTCAGTCGAAACCTTAGTGAGTATACAGATGACGGAACCTTCCACATTGTCGGGTTCCTCCGGTTGGTGTCGGTGGTAAAAGGGATTATCGGGAGTCTTAGAATTGATTTCGATCATGTCTGCTTTTTCTATCTTCCAACTTATGCGATGAGGAATACCCTCGATCCTTCCCCACTTCTCCGTGTCAAAAACCTCCTCCGAGGTGTGAGCGGCTCCTGCTTTGTAGTAAGCGTCCTCGTGTTTCAGATAGGCTCCGGCTTCGTAGTCGGTTTTGGCTTTCCAAATGTTTTCTACTGCCGTGACTTCGAAGCTTTCGATAATTGGCGTGTCGTCGGCCATGTAAATGACCGCAAAATAAGTTCCGAGCGCGATTACCAAACCCAGAAGAAAGAGCACGGTGTTCAGCACCTTGTCCCATTTTAAGTGCATGAACCAATAGACAACTCCAAAGAACTTTACGATGGAGGTGGTGAATAGGATGCCGATTATCGAGGTGCTCTGGAAGGTTTGAACGTAGATTATGACAATCTCGATGCCCGTTATGGCTACCAGAGCCATGGAAAGATTGAAAAAGGTGAAGAAGCGTTTGCTTTCCTCTTCGACTGGGTCTTCTCCGTGTCCGCTCATGATGTTTTGCTCCGATTAAGAAAATGAATGGTTTGGCAGTCCGCTATAAGGCGTATTCCATAAGATAGACTACAGGGAAAATAATGATCCATACGATGTCAACGAAGTGCCAATAAAGACCGCAGCATTCGATGTCCATGGCATCTGCGGTACTCATCTTTCCGGTAAAGGAATAAGCCAACCATCCCAGCAACCAGAAAACACCTATGGCGACATGGGTGCCGTGAGTTCCGGTTAGAACAAAGAAGGTGGACCCGAATACGTGAGGTTCACCCCGGTAGGTGGAGAGGGTCAATTCGTTGCCGTGAGCATAGGCGAAGTGTGTGAATTCATACACTTGGCATGCGAGGAAAATTGCGCCAAAAATAATTGTTCCAAATAACATCCAGCGGGTGCTGTTTAAATTGCCTTTATGTATGGCTGAAACGGCTAGTGCCATGAACAAGGAGCTAGCCAACAGGATGAACGTACTGAAGGAAGTTAGCTCGATGTCGAAGATGTCACGAATGTCTAGGTAGTTGGTCCCGACTGTGGCGGAGATCTTACGGTAGATCAAGTGCGTGGAAATAAGGGTACCGAAAAACATGCAGTCCGATCCGAGAAAGGCCCACATGAGGACTTTCTTGGTCGGTATGCCCGTGCTGGTGTAGGGCTCGTGATGTTCTTCGGCGTGCGCTGCGGCTGCTTCGCTCATGGTTTCAAGTTGAGTAAGGATACAATATGTATGTCAATGGCGAGTATCTCGATTCTTGGAGTTATTCCTCATCTTCCTCGGGGAACAGATGGTAGCCTCCCGGGCCTTCGAGCGACCACATGATCATGCTCGTTATGGCGATAATACCTCCAATTATCGCTACTGTGTAGTTTCGGATTATTTCCCCGTCCGTTCCAAGGCTTGAATGGAAGAGCATGCCGATTACGAGAACGAGAAAACCTATTGCAGTGAATAGCGGATACCATGAGTGGTCTGGCATGTGAACTCCATGGTGGTCGAGTGGTTCCTTCTCCGAGTGCAGGTCGCGCGGACCATAGTTGTTTTCCCAAGCTTGGTCCCGGGCTTTAATGATGGGAGTGCGAGCGAAGTTGTATTCCTTCACCGGCGATGAGAGGCTCCACTCGAGGCTTCTGGCATCCCAAGGATTCTTGCCTGCGGGTTTTAGGCTCTTGTCTCGGAATGACCTCATGAACTGAATGACACCAAGTAGAATTCCAGTTCCAAGAATAAACGCTCCTATTGTAGCAATTTGGTTCCATTGTTCGAAGCCATGTCCCGCATTGTATGAATGGGTACGACGAGGTTGTCCTATCATCCCAAGGTAATGCATGGGGAAGAAGGTTGTGTTGAAACCGATGAACATTAGGGTGAAGACAACCTTGCCCATTTTTTCGTTTAACATTCGCCCCGTCATCTTGGGCAACCAGAAATAAAAACCGCAAAATAAGCCAAAAAGGGCACCGCCAATCAGTACGTAGTGGAAGTGGGCAACAACGAAGTAGCTGTCTTGTTGCTGCATATCAACGGGGACGGAGGAGTGCATGATGCCAGTAAAGCCTCCGACCATGAACATCGTGATGAAGCCAAGTGCGAAAAGCATAGGCGTGTCGAAGCGTATCTTGCCTCCCCACATGGTGCCGATCCAGTTGAAAATTTTCACTCCAGTGGGAATGGCGATGAGCATGGTCAGCATGGAGAAAGCGGAGGTAGCCACGATTCCCATCCCTGTCGTGAACATGTGGTGACTCCATACGGCGAAACCCATGAAGCCAATAATTGCTCCTGAAAAAATGACTAGACCGTACCCAAAAAGTGGTTTTCTGGAAAATGTGGGAATTACTTCAGAAACGATACCCATTGCGGGAAGGATCAAAATGTACACTTCGGGATGACCGAAGATCCAGAATAAATGCTGCCACAAGTGAGGCTTTCCACCTTCCAGAAAATCATAGAAGTTGGTTCCGTAATTTCGGTCGAACATTAGTTCCACCAAGGCAATGGTGATGGCAGGGAAGGCTAATATAATGAGAAAGCTTACTATAAGGGTCATCCAGCAAAAGACGGGCATCCTCATCATTGTCATTCCAGGAGCTCGCATGTTGATTATGGTAGCGATGAAATTGAAGGAGGCTAACAGGGAGGCTAATCCTAAGACTTGAATGCCGAATACCCAGAAGTCTGGTCCCATGTCTCGAGCAACCTCCTCGAATCGTATGTCCGTGAGAGGGGAGTAGGCAAACCAACCAATTGCTGGTGCTCCGCCAGTAAAGAACCAGCTCATATTTAGGATAATGGCTCCTGCTACAAAACACCAAAGACTAAGAGCGTTCAATCTTGGAAACGCAACGTCTCGGGCTCCAATTTGCAGAGGCATTATAAAATTAAAGAAAGCGGCGCTCAGGGGCATGATCACGAGAAAAACCATTATCGTTCCATGCATCGTGAACATTTGATTGTATTCCCTCTGACTTAGAATCTCTAAGTTCGGTGCCCATAACTGAGAGCGGATAAGTAAGGCTTGCATGCCCCCGAATATCAAGGAACATAGAGCGACCAAGCCATACAGGAGACCGATTTTCTTGTGGTCGATTGTGGTTAGCCAGTCGCGGATTCCCGTGACGTGTTGGTCAGGGCGACGGAAGACATCCAGAACAGTTTTCGGTTTCGTTTCCGGTGCAACGTATTTTACGGATTCGGTAGCCATGATGATCGCAGGTTCAGGAGTGTTTCTTTTATCGCTTTAACTTTGACCTAGTAGGTAGGAGATTAAATGTTCCACCTTTTTCTCATCTTTATGAAGAGTGCGGACGGGATGATCGTCATTCACACCCTCTCCATTCCACATGAGATTGCCAAATTTAATTTCATTTGAGTTTTTAAGCCACTTGGCCAAGCTTTCTTTATCGTTGCGCATCCAGCCTGCTGCAAGTGAGGTTCGTAACCCGAAGAGGGTTAAGTTCGGACCTTTCTCGCCAAGTCCGGTCTTGTTGAGTGCATGGCATATGTTGCACTGACTGGTTGCGAAGAGTTGCTTGCCGTGTTCATAGTCATCGTCGTGTTTTTTTACCCAAGAACTCTTTGCCAAATCAGGTGATTGTCCCTTTCCCACATCCATTTTGGCCTCCCATTCACGCATTGCACCTTCCCCAAAGGTTGAATCAGGCACAAGAACAAGATCACCGGTCGCATATTCTTTTTCGGGATCGTAAGCTTCAGGTTGTTTCGTGGGGTTTTGGGAATCCTGAAACCGTCCCACCCATTCGGCGAAGTCTGCATCCGTTTGAGC
>CAWVZQ010000152.1:0-6802 GCA_963934405.1 uncultured Opitutales bacterium
CTTTCAAGACCTTCGGCTGAGCGAACGCTTTATCTCCACAAGGCTTTCTCGGCAGGCATGAATGTGGAAGAGATTCATGCCGCTTCAAAAATCGATCCATGGTTCTTGGAACAATTACGCCTCATTCATGCAATGGAACGAGAGCTAAAAGACAACTCTCTCGTAGGCATCGATGCCACGGTTCTGCGTCAAGCGAAGGAGTATGGTTTCTCGGATCGTCAATTGGCCGATTACTGGGGAGTTTCTTCGTCTGTAGTTCGTGAACATCGCATAAAGGATGGCATTGAAACTACCTTTCGCCTAGTCGATACCTGTGCGGCTGAATTCGAAGCCTTCACTCCCTACTTTTACTCTTCCTACGGTGATGAAAACGAGCTCGTCCGTTCCACTAAAAAGAAAGTGATGATTTTAGGAGGCGGACCCAACCGAATTGGGCAAGGCATCGAATTCGACTACTGTTGCGTGCACGCTTCCTTTGCACTTCGTGAAGCCGGGATCGAGACCGTGATGGTCAATTCCAATCCCGAAACCGTTTCCACCGACTACGACGTTTCCGATCGTCTATACTTCGAGCCTTTGACTCTCGAGGACGTCCTGGAAATTTACCGACAGGAAGAATGCGATGGTGCGATTGTCCAGTACGGAGGCCAGACCCCTCTCAATTTAGCTGAGGGACTAAAGGCAAACGGAGTCGAGGTTATCGGAACTTCACCCGAAAGCATTGACCTCGCGGAAGATCGTGAAAAATTCAAACGTATTCTAGACGAGATTGGTCTTCGGCAACCCGTCAATGAGACAACCCTCGAACCCGATGCGGCCAGAGCTGCCGCAAGCCGTATCGGCTATCCTGTCCTGTTGCGCCCATCTTTTGTACTCGGCGGGCGAGGTATGTTCATCGTCTACGATGAAAAGGAACTGGACAAAGTCTTGGCTGAGACTTTTGCCGTGGCCCCTGGCAAACCGGTCCTTCTCGACAAGTTTCTCGAAGACGCAATCGAGCTCGACGTCGATTGTATCTCCGACGGCGAAACTCATGTCGTGGGAGGCATGCTCCAACACATCGAGTTTGCAGGTGTTCACAGTGGGGATGCAGCTATGGTTTTACCTCCTCACGATCTTTCCGAGGAAATTATCGAAACCGTTCGGCAAGCCACTTATTCCTTGGCCAGCGCGTTATCCGTTGTGGGTCTTATGAACGTGCAGTTCGCGATCAAGGATGGCGAACTCTATGTCTTGGAAGTGAATCCTCGAGCATCTCGAACGGTTCCTTTCGTGAGCAAGGCGATCGGGGTGCCCTTGGCCAAACTCGGAGCCCGGATTATGGCGGGCGCAACTTTACAGGAACTCGGTTTCACTAAAGAAATAATCCCTGGGCACTGGGCGATCAAGGAGTCGGTGTTTCCCTTCAATCGTTTCCCCGGGTCTCCTATCGTATTGACGCCAGAAATGAGAAGTACGGGTGAAGTGATGGGACAGGACGAGGATTTCGGCCTCGCCTTCGCCAAAACGCAAATGGCTGCCAAACCGTCTCTCCCCCTTGAGGGGAACGCATTCATTAGCGTGAAGGATGCCGACAAGGAGCAAGCCCTTGTAATTGCAAAAGGACTGTCGGATCTTGGCTTTAATCTTTATTCCACAGAAGGAACCGCTGCGTTCTTTCGTGACAACGGCCTTGTCGCGGAACATATTCTTCGAATTAGCGAAGGGCGACCGAACGTTGCCGACTTTATTAAGAACGGAAAAATTCAACTCGTAATCAACACTCCGCTTGGACTGATTCCTCGACGCGACGAAAACGGAATTCGGAGCGAAGCGGTCCTCTATGGTGTTCCCGTAATGACGACGTTGGGTTCCGCTTTTGCCGCGCTCGAAGGTATTCGATCATTGAAGGAAAAGGATTTCGGCGTAAAATCTCTTCAGGAATACTCGAAAGCTTTCAGCAATTAGTTTTCCCATGGTATCCATCGTAGCGCTTTTGCATGGTCCCGATCGTCCCGGAATAGTGGCGAAGATTGCCGGGTGGATTCATGAAAGGGGCGGCAATGTGCTCCATGCGGACCAGCATCTCGATCGTGAGGAGGATGTGTTTTTTCAACGTGTCGAGTGGTGTGCAGCAGAAGGGGAAGATCTCGATGCGGAATCTGATCTTTTCGCCAAAATGGCCGAAAAAGAGCTCGGGATGAAGGTTCGCATGGCTCTCTCGAACGAACGCCCTCCCGTAGTCCTTTTCGTTTCGAAGGCCGACCACTGTTTTCACGACCTGATTCTTCGTTGGAAAGCCGAGGAGCTTCGTGGCGAAATAGTTGGCGTCGTATCGAATCATGCCGACCTTGATCGCCCCACGCAGGAGTACGGGCTGCCGTTTCTGAATATTCCCTGCACGGAGGAAAACAAAGCCGAGGCGGAAGCCGCTCAACTCGAGTTCATACGCAAACAAGGCGCGGGACTAGTGGTGCTTGCTCGTTACATGCAGGTACTCGGTGAGAATTTCCTAAATCAAGTCGATTGCCCCGTTATCAATATCCACCACTCCTTTCTTCCTTCTTTTGCAGGAGCAAAACCTTACCACCAAGCTTATCGACGAGGCGTCAAGATTATCGGGGCTACTGCACATTTCGTCACTCCGGCACTGGATGAAGGGCCAATCATTTGCCAAGACGTTAACCAAGTGAGTCATCGCAACGGCGTGCGGGATCTCATCGCCAAAGGGCGTGATCTTGAAAAAATAGTCTTGGCTACCGCCGTGCGCCGACAGCTTGAGAACCGAATCCTCGTCTACAAAAACAAGACAGTAGTCTTCGATTGATTTACTGAGACTAATGTTTCTTTGGCCTTCTATATATATGGATACTCGTTCTTTCCAAGGATACGTCTTTAAACCCGCCGTTGACTTCCCGAGCCTTTTAAAGAAAATGCTCCATCTTTTAGTTTTATCCCATGGACAAAGATAACCAAAACAAACCTCTTGAGGAAAATAATTCGCCCGAAGGGACTAATGGCGACGAAACAACCGCCGAAAACGCTGCGGAACGACTCTACGATGAACGCGAGTCTTGGAATAAGAGCAAAAACTCTCTCTTTCTGATTCTTGGAGTCATTGCAGTAGCCGTTGCGGTTTCCTACTTTTACGAAGGCTCGGTTATTGATGAGGCAAGTGAACAAAGTTCTCAATTCCTTGCTGCCGATATCGATTCCGCGCAGGCGGAGGAACGCTTTAAAAACTTCTCCGATGAATTTGACGACAAACTCGGAGGCGTTGCACGTTTCAGATCCGCCGTCCTGAGCTACAAGGACGGACGTTTCAGTGAAGCTGCTGCGAGCTTTGCCCAAGCGGCCAAGGAGTTGGGAGAACTCCCGCCCCGAGGGAGAGCATTGCTTGGACAAGGGGTGTCTTTGATCAAGTCCGAAAAGATCGTAGAGGGGCAAAGTGTGCTCGAGAAGCTTGCGGGGGATTCACTCGCTCTTCCCGCCGACAGGTCCGAAGCCATTTATCTCTTGGCGACCTTGGCGTTGAGGGAAGGTGACGACGAGGCCTTTGAGAAGCACAAACTCTCCTTGGGTTCGGGCGAAGGCAATTCCACTCTCTTTAAGCTTCTGACTCGTTATCAAAAAACCAAGACCATCGTGGCTAACGCCGAATCTCTATCCAAGCGTAATACCGAACGCGGAGACAAACACCTAAAGAATAATAAAGCTGGAGAAGGAGTCGTGACTCTCGATAGCGGTTTGCAGTACGAGGTCTTGGTTGACGGAAATGGTTCAATTCCAACTCGAAATGATGAAGTAAAGGTTCACTACCATGGAACCCTTGTCGATGGAGAGGTCTTCGATTCTTCCGTTGATCGTGGAGAACCCTCCACTTTCGGGGTAACCGGCGTAATCAAGGGCTGGACCGAAGCTCTTTTGCTGATGAAAGTCGGTTCCAAATGGAAACTTACCATTCCCTCCGACCTTGCCTATGGAGAATCAGGTTCGGGCGCTATCGGGATCAACGAGGTTCTCGTCTTCGAAGTCGAACTCCTCGGCATCACTCCCAAGGAATTGCCCAAACCGGATGAAGCGATCAGCGATGCCAACGTGTCGGGAACACTTGACCTAAATACAACGGCGATCGATGCCAATGCCAGTGCTCCAATCGTTATCGAAGCCAACGGTTCGAAAAACTAGCCTTCTATCATTTTGAGGAACGCGAGTTCGTCCAAAACGGTCACCTTCAATTTCTCGGCCTTGACCAGTTTGGATCCGGCTCCGGGGCCAGCCACGACGTAGCTGGTCTTTTTGCTAACGCTTGAAGAGACGCGTCCGCCGAGAGACTCGATTTTTTCGCTAGCTTCTTCTCTTGTTAGCATTTCCAGCATTCCCGTTAGGACAAAGGTTTGGCCAATCAACCGAGCGTCCCCATCTGAGGAGATAAGGGTACACTCCAAATTTAGTCCCTGTTCTTGAAATCGCGGAATTCGATTACTGTTGGAATGATCGGCAAAATAAGCCCGAATGCTATCGGCCATTATGTCCCCCACGCCATCGATTGCGGTAAGATCAACCTCGCTCGCCTTCGAAAGGGCTTCTAGAGATCTTATCTCTCGAGCAAGATCCTTGGCTGCAGTAGCGCCGACGTGCTTGATGCCTAAACCGCAGACTAATCGCCAGAGCTCTTGCTTCTTGCTTACCTCAAGAGCTTCCAACAGGTTGTCGGCCGACTTTTCGGCAAACCCTTCGAGTTGAAGGAAATCGTCCCGTCCGAGATCGTAAAGGTCGGCAACGTCGCGCACCAGTTCACGTCCCACCAACTGCTGTATGACGGCTTCCCCTAGGTTTTCTATATCCATGCAGTTTCGTGATGCATAGTACTGTATGCGACCCCGGACCTGTGCGGGGCAATCGCGACTCGGGCAACGCCAAGCTGCCTCGCCCTCCGCTCTCAATAATTCTGTGTCGCACTCCGGGCATTTTGTCGGAAAGGAATAGGGTACTGCATCTGATGGACGTTTTTCCAGAATGGCCTTTACGACTTGCGGAATGATTTCACCTGCTTTTTCGACGACGATCGTATCGCCGATGCGCAAATCCTTGCGAGCGAGTTCATCGGCATTGTGAAGAGTCGCTCGGGCAACGGTACTCCCGGCAACGACCACGGGCTTTAGATGTGCCACGGGGGTAACGGTCCCGGTTCGTCCCACTTGCGTTTGGATGTCTTCGAGAATGGTTTCTTGCTGCTCGGTCTCGAATTTGTAGGCAATGGCCCAACGAGGAGCCTTGGAAGTCGCACCTGCCTCGACCTGCATGGCGAGAGAATCGAGCTTAATTACCGCACCGTCTGTCGGGTATTCGTATTTATGCCGAAGCAAGTCGAGCTTTTCGATGGCAGCCCACGCGTCTTCTGCCGATTCCACCAACCAACGATTTTCGACCGTGGGCAAATTCCAGTCGAGTATAGCGTCGTGGAAATCGCTTTGTCTAGTAAACAAGTCCTTGGGCTTGCACGCACCCAGACCATATAGAACAATTCCTAGATTACGATTGCGGGCTTCCTTTGGATCCAAGAGCTTGACTGTGCCGGCGGCCAGATTGCGGGGATTGGCGTAAAGGTTTTCTTCGGCAATCTCGCGATCCTTGTTAATGCGTAAAAACTCTTGGTACGCCATGAAGACCTCACCCCGAATTTCAAGGAGCTCAGGGACCGCAAAACTGCCTTTGATTCTCTCGGGAAGTGCCTTGATGTGAAGAATATTTTGGGTGACTACGTCCCCCTCCACTCCGTTTCCTCTAGTGACGGCTCGCACTAAAACACCTTTTTCGTAGGTTAAGGAAATGGCTACGCCGTCAATTTTCGGTTCGACCACGTAAGACAGGGACTCGAGGTCGAATAGTTTTCGCAGGCGTTGGTCAAACTGCATAAACTCTTCTTTGGCATAAGTATTGTCGAGACTGAGCATGGGCACGATATGTCGATAGCTCTCAAAGGCGTCCAGACGATCGTCGCCGATTGTTTGGCTTGGAGACAAGTCCTCAGGAGTTTGCGTAGAAGCATCGGTCAGAGACTCGCCGAAGAGATCTAGCTGCGATTGATTCTTTTCAAGCTCGGCAAGCCGGTTCTTCAACCTGTCGTATTCTCTGTCGGAAATCTCGGGGTTGGAGTGGCGATAGTAAAGTTCGTCGTGTCCACGGATTTGCTCACGCAAGTCCTGAATCCCATCTTCGCGTTCTTTTGCAGTCACTTTCAGTCGGCAGGTAGTCTCAACGAGCACCGACTGCTTGTTCCATTCGGTCCAGCGCTTGTTCGAGAAGAGCTCGTGTACAACCTAAGTTGAGCCGAAGAAACCCGGGTGAACCGAAGTCCGCTCCATCGGATAACCCTACGCCCGCCTCTTCGAAAAACTGTTGCGGGTTTTCAACGCCCAGTTCTCGGGCATCGATCCAAAGCAAATAGGTAGCGGAAACGGGGAAAGGAAAAAGGGCTGGAATGGCTCCCAATCGAGAAAGCGCAAGATCCCTGTTTGCTCTAAGATAATGCAAGAGGCGTTGGCGCCAAGGTTCTCCATGACGATAGGCTGCTTCGGCCAAGGCGAAACCCATTGCGGGTGGGTCGGGCACTATCCCTGCACACGCCTTTTTGTATCTGCGCCGTAGTTCAGGATTGGAAATAATCGCAAAAGAACATCCAAAGCCGGGCAGGTTGAAAGTTTTGCTTGGAGCCATCAAGGTGATAGTCTTATCGGTGATTTCAGGAGAAATGGCCGCTAAAGGCACATGCGTGGCTCCCTCATCAAGTAGAAGGTCACAGTGAATTTCATCCGAACAA
>CAWVZQ010000153.1:0-6676 GCA_963934405.1 uncultured Opitutales bacterium
CCGAGACCCTGAGGCGAAAGGATGGGACCCGCAGCGGCAACCCGGCCGTGCGCAAAGCGGTGGCCAACGGGGAGACCCAGCACGTAGCTTGGGCCTATGAGAGGAAAGGCGGTGGGCGCGGATTTGGTTTCACCGGAGGGCACAACCACGTCAGTTGGCAAGACGACGGATACCGTAAGATCATGCTTAATGCCATCCTTTGGACCGCGGGTTTGGAAATTCCCAAGAATGGAGTGGATTCCCCCGCTCCCGACAAGATCGAGATCGAGTCCAACCTCGACTAGAGCTTTAAAGTAAGTACCGGCATGAAACGATTTCTTCTCCAAGCGTTCTTCTTAACATTCCTAAGCTCTTTGGCATGGGCCAAGCAGCCTAATATCCTCTTCTGCATATCCGACGACCAGTCCTATGCCCACACAGGGGCAAATGGGGACCCGGTGATCAAGACCCCGGCTTTCGACCGGGTGGCGAGGGAGGGCATTCGTTTCACCCACGCATTTTGTGATGCTCCGACTTGTGGTCCATCCCGCAGCGCCATTCTGACCGGTCAACACATCTGGCGCTTGGAGGAAGCGGGCAACATCCACAGCACCTTGCCCAAGAAATTCATTACCTATACCGAGGTCTTGGCCAACTCCGGATATTCGATTGGCTATACGGGCAAAGGATGGAGTCCCGGTCGTCTCGCTGCGGGGGGTCGCGATTCCAATCCAGCGGGCAAAGAGTTCCAAAAGCGTCGCTTGAAACCTCCTTTCAGGGCGATGAGAAACACTGATTACGCGGCCAACTTCGATGATTTTCTCGGAGAAGTGAAGGAAGATCAACCGTTTTGCTTTTGGCTGGGGACGAGTGAACCGCACCGCGCATTCGAACTTGGTGCGGGAAAGCGAACCGGCAAGGATCCTGCAAAGGTGATCGTCCCGAAAATCTTTCCCGACCATCCAGTAGTGCGTAGTGATATTCTCGACTACTATGTCGAAGTCGAGCATTTCGACAAGATGGTTGCCCGGGCCTTGAAGTCCTTGGAAAAAGCCGGTCAATTGGAGAACACCATCGTGGTCGTGACGAGTGACCATGGCATGCCTTTCCCCCGAGCCAAGGCAAGCCTCCATGATCAAGGCTCGCGAGTGCCCTTGGCCATCCGGTGGCCCAAGGGGATCAAAAAGCCCGGGCGTGTCTTTGCCAGCCCCGTGAACCTGAGTGATCTTGCCCCTACCTTTCTGGAAGCGGCCGGATTGAAGGTTCCCAGCATGATGACCGCAACTGGTTTACAAGACGTCATCGGGAACGAGCCCGAGACAACCCGCCTTGCCGCCTTCATCGCCATGGAGCGCCACGACGGATGCCGCAAAGGAGGGAAGGGCTACCCCTGCCGGGCAATTCGTACGAAGGACTACATGTACATTCTCAATCACACGCCCGACCGCTGGCCTGCAGGTAACCCGGACCGCGAATTCTGCGCCCGTTACATCCCCTTCGGCGAAGTCGATTCCTCACCCACCAAGACCTTGTTGATGGACAACAAGGACAAGCCCGGATTCAAACGTTTTTACGATCTTGCCTTTGCCAAGCGCCCCGCCGAGGAACTCTACGACTTGAAAAAGGATCCCGGCCAAATCAACAACCTCGCCGGCAAACCCAATTACACCAAGATACAACAGAAGCTCAGCGCTCAGCTTAACCAACGCTTAAAGCAAACCAAGGACCCGCGGGCTCTCGGACTTGACGCCCCTTGGGACTACTATCCCTACTATGGGGCGATGCGAAACAAGAACTGGGCAGTCGACACCAAACCGCATTCGAGGAGACCATAAATCACTGCCTAAGACTTTTTGTGGCTCGTGTTGACCTAGAATAAAAATGGTTTCATTAGCATGTTTTTCCGTTTTTTTTGCTTTCGGTTTACGCTGCCGACGAGGCTAAAGCTTACTTTGTAAACAGTCAAAACGGCCAATCGGATTCGGTCCAAATGCATCGTCCTTCATCCGCTGAAACCCAAATAACTCCCGAACTACTTTAAAAAATGAAATCATTTAAATCCTCTTCCCTATTTGGTTCAGTGATGTTTCTTTTTTGCCTCTCTGGTTGCTCGGTTCCTCCACAATCAGATGATGGGCAAGCAGGCGGGGTAGCCACGGAAAAAGTAGCTCAGGAGTCCATGGCTGCTTCTGCTACAGCAGTGGGTCTGAGCCCGACCTCGTCAAAGAATATGCCTAAGCTTATCCTGAAATATAAAGCAGGTGAAGGGAGAGCCAGAGCCTTCCATGCAAAAAAAAATCGAGCAACCGAACCGGTTACTTTCACCAACAAAATCATGTCGCTGATCGTCGCCCCAGACGGATCCGTCAGCCTGAAACGTCATGATACGGGAAAGGTGATATCAAATTCAAAATCCAAAGGCTGGTCCATTTATAAATGGACGGATGGGCATATTCAGCAAAGAAAACCTGGGACTCGAACTGACCTGAACAATATGACTCAGGTTGGCCCCAACGAGTTGATGCTTTGGTCCAGTGAAGCCCCATTTTTGGTTCACCTGGCGATTTTGGCTAAGGATCGCCATTTCACATTCGAACTTTTGCATGTTTCAAATGACGCGAAGACGGGTGGTTTGAATAACGAATGGCCTGGTCACCGAGTTGAATTTGATGTCCGAATTGATTCGCAAGCCGATAGTTGGATGCTCAATACACTCTTGCTCAACCCCTATTCGGAAATCAACTCAAGGGCTCCCTTCAGCATATCCAATGGTCTCGCTTTTAAATGGCCGTACCCTCAATGGGCTCAGACTTCGGATCGTCCGCAGCCACAGGGCTTGGTTGGGGTTTTCGGCTTTGCCAGTGATGAAGAATTCGATGACATCCTCTCCGATATCTGGGTGTCCGAGCCTTCGTTGCCGCGTCCGAATCGGGCCAACTTGAAGAGTTGGACAAGGGTAGACGTCGATGCATGGTTGGATAACTGGACTGAAAAGCTCGGTCAGCCATGGCGGATGTTCTCATTCTCACACGACGGTAATTCCGAAAATCTCTATCGAATTGTAGAGGTTGCCCAAAAGGCAGGGGTTAACCGTATCAAACTTCACAACCGAGGTGGTTGGCAGGGCAATTCTCCCGGTTCTTTTGATAAGTCCGTCTTTAAGAATGGTGCCACTGATGCCCGTAAATGGGCTGACTATTGTAATGAGCATGGTGTTGACGTTCACCTTCATGGATTCGGGCAAGTGATCCAATATGATGATCCCAAATACGGTCGGTTCGTTTTGCATGATGGTTTAGCGAGGTCAGCCCAGGGAACTCTCCTTAATGATGTTGTATTGGGTGAAACTGTCTTACTGGTTGAACCGGATCTGACCTTGTGGCCTGGAATGAAGCTAGGTATGCTCCCACACTACGGTAAGCCCCCTTGGGGAAGTTCGAACGGTGGATACGGAACTGCCTTTCCACCGTATTACGAAAGTAACGCAGGTTCTCTTAAGATTGGAAAATCTCTCTACTCCTATGGCGTAATGCTGACTCCGGACAATAGGTGGGAAGTTACCTTAGGCAAAAAGCGTGTCGGCCCTGAGACTTCGGTTTTGAAAAAAGGCTCACTCGTAGAGTTCATGGTGATGGGGACTGCAGGGTGGTTCTTGCCGGACAGTCGTTCTGAGCTGCTTGAACAGATTTCCAAAGAGTATGCAGATGCGCTCAATGCGATCCGGGGTAACCCGCACTATGATGGATCTGGCTGGACTGGTGATATTGGTTCCTGGGGACTGCGTAAATTTACTCAAATGGTCTATGAGCAACTCGATCATCCGGTTGATACGGGAACTGGATCCGCATTTGGTCTTCATCTCTTTGGCGATTTTGAACATCAGTTTAGAAAGATCAGCCGACTCAAAGGGCAGGGACGTCGGGGGACGATGCCTGTGACGACATTCGGCAATGCTGCTCTTGCCAGTAGCCTTTATGATGCGAATCATGGTCTGAACAAAGGCGTGCAGGCAAAAGATGCTACCGTAAGAGGGAATCACAGGGGCATCTCTTTACACGATACGGAAGCACATGGTGGTTGGGAAGAGATGATGGAGGCGTTTACTATTTGGTCGAAGGTGAAACCCTATCTCACTGAAGAACAGAAAAAGAAAATCCATAACTACGAAGACGTCTATCTTGCAACACAGACTGCGGACCAGTGGCATATTAAGCGTGCTCGTGCCATGCGTCGTGATGGAATCGATGCTGCCTGGCAGCATGTGCCGGAACGCCCCGACGTAGCTCCTCGTCAATTTCTCAAAGCCAACGGAAATGCACTCAAGGGCTTGAATAATCCTTACCTTCAGCAGACTCCCGAGGTAGAGCTTCACATAATGGCAAACATGCATTCGACGAATCAAGAGAATATCTCATTGATGCCCAAAAGTCATGACGGAGTCATCATACCTGATGGTCCTGGAGTCTATGGTAAGTGCGACGTTATCCCCGAAGGGGTTCAACAAAAAGCAGACTTTCAAGAAGGTCGTTTCACTCTATCCGTGGATAACAGTAAATCGAACAAGGACTTCAGATACTATTTCCGTGGTGGAAAGGGACAAAAAAATATTCACTGGCTCACGGAAGCGGCGGGATTGCCCAAGAAATTTAAAATGCTAAAGTCCCGAGGAGTATCGATTACAGTCGTTGGAGATGGGAGCGGATCAATGCTGGTTTTTTCCGCAGGGACAGGTTTTCCCCGTCCCTATGGAGTGAGAGTTGACTTTGTCGGTACGCGAACCTTTGAGATACCTCATGGGGAAGCCATCATCAATCATGCGATCTGGGACACCCATGGAGCCGGCACAATCACGGCGCACAATTACGATATGTCTCAGTTCAGCGTCTATCTTAACCATGTTCCCGCAGGCAAAAATGCGAAGATTCATGTTTTGGACGTTCAAGCGATGATGGAAGGTCATGACAGAGGTCTGATTGATCCAATATTGAAACTAAATGGTTCCAAGGTGACCGTTACGGGCAGCATTCCATACAACCATTATTTCGTCTACAAGGGTGGCTCCGAGGGAAAGGTCTATGGACCGAACTGGAAATTCGTCAGGAACTTGCCAGCGGCAGCGGAGGGCACATTGATAGCAAACCATGGAGACAATACCTTTAGCGTCAACGCACTGAAGTCACCGAACACTTTCTTGTCATCCAGGCTTAAGGTCAAAGACAAGGAAAATGTAATCACGATTGATAAACCATTATGAAAAACAAAGTACGAACACCTCTTTTTATTGGGGTTCTTGCCGGACTTAGCCTGTCGGTCATCGCCCGCCCTAACGTCTTGGTCATTATGACTGACGATCAGGGTTACCCGGAAATCTCCGCCCATGGCAATCCGGTCCTCCAAACCCCCAACCTTGATCGTCTCCATGGACAGAGCCTGCGTTTGTCCGATTATCATGTCGCTCCAATGTGCACGCCTACACGCGGACAGTTGCTCACCGGTTTGGATGCCGCTCGCAATGGAGCGGTCAATGTGAGTAGCGGTCGGGCTCTGATCCGTGCGGAAGTTCCAATCATGGCAAACTATTTTGGAGACGCGGGTTATTCAACCGGGGTGTTCGGAAAGTGGCACCTGGGAGCAAACTATCCTTACCGTCCGCAGGATCGAGGGTTTCAGGAAAGCGTGTGGTATCCATCCTCCTCCATCCCTTCGGTTCCTGCCTATTGGGGAAATGATTATTTTGACGATGTCTACATGCACAACGGGAAGGAAAAACAGTTCAAGGGTTATTGCACGGATGTCTTTTTTGATGAGGCCAAGCGGTTCATGATGGAATCTGCGAAAAAGAATAAACCATTTATGTGTTATCTTGCTACCAATACTCCCCATGGTCCCTTCATTCCTAAAGAAGAGGACCGCAAAGCGATTGCCGAAGTTCTTGCTCAGCCCAAATTCGATCACCTAAACGACAGCTTAAAGAAGAGGCTCACTCTGTATTTAGGAATGATTCGCAATATCGATTGGAATATGGGTGAACTGATGAAATTCCTGGAAGATGAGAATTTGGCCAAGGATACCATTCTGATTTTCAAGACCGACAATGGCAGTCTGCTTGGGCCCCAGTATTTCAATGCCGGTATGCGGGGTAAGAAAACTGAGATCTGGGAGGGCGGTCACCGCGTGCCTTGCTTTATCCGCTGGCCCAAGGGAGGTCTTGGGGAACCCCGCGACATTGGAGGTCTCACTCAGGTTCAGGACATTCTGCCCACATTGCTCGATCTTTGCCAAATCAAGCCCAAGAAAAAGATCACCTTTGACGGCATGAGCCTGGCTCCAATTCTCAAGGGGAAAACGAAGGTTTCCGAAGATCGCATCCTCATCATCAATTACAGCCGCATGCCCGGCTTTTCAAATTACCCGTCCCCTCATTCCCAGACTCAGATGCGGGCCGATCAGGCAGCGGTGCTGTGGAAGAGATGGCGATTACTGGAGGACCGGGAACTCTACAATCTTGCAACCGATCCCATGCAAAAGAAGAATGTCATCGGTCAGCATCCGGAGGTGGTGGCGAAAATGCGCAAGCCCCTGTACGAATGGTGGGAGGGGGTCAAAGACTTGGCGAACGAAGCCCAGAATGCTGCCATTATTGGTACCAAGCACGAGAACCCGACCAAGCTTTCCGCCACCGAGTGGCTCGACGTCT
>CAWVZQ010000154.1:0-6672 GCA_963934405.1 uncultured Opitutales bacterium
AAAAACTTGGCAAGGCCAGGGATGCGATCGTATCCGAACTGCGCAAGACGATCGTTGGGATGGACGACGTGATCGACGAGATGATGATCGCCATATTTTCTCGTGGACACTGCCTTTTGGTTGGCGTACCCGGGTTGGCCAAGACTTTGCTCGTAAGCTCCCTTGCCGAGGCAATGTCCATGTCTTTCAAGCGTATCCAGTTTACTCCAGACCTAATGCCCTCGGATATTACCGGGACCGAACTACTGCAGGAGGATCCGGAGACACACGAACGCAGGTTCAAATTCCAGAAGGGTCCGGTGTTCACCAATCTGTTGCTAGCCGATGAAATCAATCGGACGCCACCCAAGACACAGGCGGCCTTGCTTGAAGCCATGCAGGAAAAGACAGTTTCATCGGGTGGCGAGGACTTCAAACTGGATGAACCGTTTTTCGTTTTGGCCACCCAGAACCCGATCGAGCAGGAGGGAACCTACCCGCTGCCGGAAGCTCAGCTCGACCGATTCCTATTCAACATCATGGTCAAATATCCCAGCAAGAGCGAGGAATTCGACATCATGCGAAACGTGACGAACGACGAGGAACCCAAGCTGAAAAAGGTCGTGGACGGCCCGACGATCCTCGAGTTCCAACACCTTGTCAGGCGCATTCCCGTGGCGGACCACGTTTTCAAGTATGCCCTCGAGTTGGTTCGGGCTACTCGCCCTGACGAACCGGACGCCCCCGAATTCGTAAGGAAGTTGATATCTTGGGGAGCCGGCCCACGTGCCTCGCTGAATCTCATTCTCGCCGGAAAGGCCCGAGCTGCACTACGTGGACGTTGCCATGTCTCGACCGTTGACGTGCAGGCGGTTTGCCTGCCGATACTGAGGCATCGTATCATACCAAGTTTCGCCGCCCGGTCGGAGGGGATGACTTCCGATTCCTTGATCGAGAAGTTGCTGGAAGAGATTCCTGCGAACGAAGAGCTCTACAAGGAAAAGGCCGTTTGAGCAGATAGATGTCTGAGAATTTGCCGAAAACCCAATACCTCGACCCGGAGGTTCTTCAGCATTTGGGCGACCTCGAGCTCATTGCGCGTGAGGTCGTCGAGGGGTTGCGCGTGGGTAGTCACCGCAGTCCGTTGCGGGGGTTCAGCACGGAGTTCGCCCACCACCGGCAATACGTCCCGGGAGATTCCTTACGTACCATTGACTGGCGACTTTATGGCCGTTCCGATCGTTACTACACCAAGCTTTACGAAGCGGAGACCAATTTCGACTGTCACATACTGATTGATTCGAGTTCCTCCATGACTTACGGGTCGGGCAAGGTCAGCAAGCTGGAGTACGCCAAATTCCTCGCAGCCTCCCTAGCCTACCTTGTCCTTAAACAAAGGGATTCCGTTGGCTTGTCCGTTTTCGACTCGGAAATACGGGCCTACCTCCCTCCCCGATCGACGATGGGCGTGCTTCTGGAGATGGACCGGTTGCTCAGGGATGCCAAACCGACCCCCAAAACGGCCATTGCCAAGCAATTGCACGACGTTGCCCTGATGATGAAGAGACGTTCCTTCGTGATCGTTCTTTCCGATTTCCTCTCCGAGGCGGAAGACGTTTTGGCAGGCCTCGAGCACCTCAGGTTCGCCGGGCACAACGTCATGGCCTTGCATACTCTCGATCCTCATGAACTGGAGTTTCCCTTCGAGGGGACTTGGCAATTCGACGGGTTGGAGGGGGAAGAGCCTTTGATTACCCAACCCGAGCGTATCAAGGAAGATTACCTTGCCAACTTGAACGACTACCTGACCACCTTCCGGGATGGATGCGTGGCCAGTCAAATCGACTACGCTCTCGTCGACACTTCCCGCCCTCTGGACGTTTTTCTGAACGAATTCTTTCATCAGCGCGAATCCCTGCTGAACGGATCGGCGGGCAGAGCCGGAGCATGAGCTTTCTCAATCCACTTCTTCTTTTGGCGGCCTTGGGGGTCGCCTTGCCTATTTTGGCTCATTTGCTCAACCGTCAGCAGGTAAAACGGACAGATTGGGCCGCCATGCAGTTCCTCAACCGGAACTTGCGGGTGCGTTCACGCCAGCTGCGCTTGCGCGACGTCCTTCTTTTGATCCTTCGTTGCCTGGCCCTTCTTTTTCTGATTTTCGCCTTGTCCCGCCCCTTCTGGCCGGCCGGATCGGGTGGCTGGCTAGGCGGGGAAGCGCGGGCGGGCGTCGTCTTGGCCATAGATTCCTCCTTCAGCATGGAGCGCGGCCCCGGGGGGGCTACGCGTTTCAACCGCGCATTGGACCAGGCAAGGGTCATCGGAGAGGAACTCCTGCCCGGCGATCCGGTTTCCATCATCTTGCTGGGAGGCGAAGACGAAGTCATTGCGAGAAACATGGCCTTTGATCCCGATCAGTTCGAAGCCCTTTTGCAAAAGGCGAAGCCGGTTCCGGCCGGAATGGATCTCGATCGCGTCCCCAAGCGGCTCAAGCAGTTGCTCGACGACATGGATGCGCCACAGAAGGAAGCGTATTTCATTACCGACGTTCAGGGGAGGGATTGGCAAAGAGCATCATCCAATTTCCAAACGGCTCTTTCCGGTCTTCGTGAAGAAGCCCAAGTTTTCTTCATTCCGGTCCTTGGCGCAGCCGGTAACTTGGCGGTTACGAACTTCGAGCTTGTCTCCGGCACGCTCCGCAAAGGCACAACCGCACGCTATCAGGCCACGGTACGCAATTGCGGAGGCGAACCGGTGTCTGCCGTTCAAGTACAGTGCCGGGTCGAAGGCGTGCAGATCGACACCAAGACGATCCCCCTCATCAATGCGGGAAGTTCGGAAACGGTTTCTCTCTTCGTGCCTTTTCACAACTCGGGGTCGACTCGAATTACTGCGGAGATTTCCGGAGACCTTCTTGAGACCGACAATGTCCGGCGTGTCGTCGCAGTAGTCCGAGATCGCGTGTCCGTGCTTTGCGTAGACGGTTCCGATGGCTCATCCGGAAGGCTTCTTAGTGCGGCTCTTTTGGCCCGGGGCGACGGAGTTGAAGACGAGAATTACATAGTCCGTTCGGTTCCGTGGATCTCGATGCCTTCGGAAAAGCTGGAGGAGGTAGACGTCTTGATCCTCGCCGACGTTCCGGAAATCACACCTGAGCAGACCAAACGATTTTCGCGCCACGTCAGACAGGGGAATGGTCTTGTTTGGTTCCCCGGAGACAACGTAAAAACCGCCGTTTGGAACGATCGTGTATCAAAGGAAGGAATCTCTCTTCTCCCTGCCGTGCTCGGGCAACCCAAGAACACGAGTACGGATACGGGAACAGGCAGGCCACTGAACCCTTCCATGCCCAACCATGGGATCACGCTACCCTTGCGTTCCCTTCCGGAGGATCTCTTCAGCGAAACGCTTTTCCTCAGGCGGCTGGAAGTCGAGCCCTCCCCTGCCAGTTTTCCAATCCTGAGCTTGGCGGGAAGCGGAGCCCCGATCCTCCTTGAGCATTCGCTAGGCCGTGGGCACGTGTTTATGTTTACCACTTCGGCGGGAACGAGCTGGAACAACATGGCCCAGACTCCTGTTTTCCCCATGCTCATGCAGCAAATCGTCACTTATTTGTCGGGTCGTGAATTCGAACGGCCAAGGGTCGTCGGTGACTCCATCTCACTTTCCTACGTCGAGCAACCGGACGCGACCGACGCGGTTTTCGACACGCCGTCGGATCAAACGATCAAAGTACCCGTCCGCGAGCATCGAAATCAGTTCGTGGCCATGTTGGAGAATTCACGGGAGGCTGGGTTCTACGAAGCAAGGGTGAGCGTACAAGCGCCCGGCATACCGGTTGCGGTCAACGTGGATACGGGCGAGTCGGAAGTCGCTTCGCTTACGCCAACTCAGCTGAATGCCAACCTCAAGGGAACGGGTGTCATAGTTACCAATTCGGAAGCAGAACTTACCGCGGCGATCGAAACCAACCGGACCGAACGATCCTTTTGGAGGAACTTCATGATCGCGGGACTCATCTTCTTGCTAGTGGAAAGCCTTTTTGCCGAGCGTCTCGGCAAAAGCAAACGGGCAAGCGACAAGCAACCCGACCCTCTCCCGGAAACCCCAACCGGCGTCCAAGATGCCTGAAACAATATCAATGATCGGTCAAATGGACGGGGTCTTCTGGGCCCGGCCTTTGCCCACGGGCGCTCTTTTGGCAATCTTTGCCGGGATCACGTTGCTTAGCCTCTATCTGTATCGCCGTCCCGGGGGAATGCCCTTTGGCTTGCGGGCGTTTCTTGCCCTGTCGCGGATCGTCGTTCTTGCTTTGGTGGTCGCTACCTTGCTCGAGCCGACCGCAATCATTACCGAATCCCATACTCTTGCCCGTAGCTTGCCCGTATTGCTCGACGTTTCGGAAAGCATGTCCATGAAAGACCAACGCAAGCGACCGGAGGATCTTGTTTCCGCTGCGGTATCTCTCGACATGGTTTCAATGGAAGACGATACCGACGCCGACCGCATGGTGATGCAATTGGATGCGAAGCAGCGCCAAAAAATCGCGAATTCTTCCCGTCTTGATCTGGGCAAAGCCATTCTCACCCAATCAGGCCGCCCTGTCCTGGAGTCTTTTGCGGAATCGCTCGACTTGAGTTACCATACATTTGGTCGAAGCCCCCGTCTGATCAGTGACGACAACCTAGTTACGACCGAAGCGCTGGCCGGACTGAAGGCTATCGAACAGGAAACCTCGATCGCCGCTTCTTTGGAGGCAGTCGCCAGTTCAGGCGGAGTCCCGCCGGCCGGGATCGTCCTGCTCTCCGACGGTATCGACAACGCTTCCTCCCAACGATCCGAGGCGATCCTCCGGGATCTCGGAGCCCGAGGCATACCCGTTTACGCAGTGCCGATCGGTCTGAGCGATCCGGATGACGTAAGCATCCGGAACGTCGTGATTCAGGAAGTCGCATACTCCGGCGACAAAGTACCGGTTCGCGTTCAGATCAAATCCAAAGGCTATGAAAGGCGGACCGCCCGACTGGCCGTGCTGCTGAATGATCGAAGGGTCTCCTCACGCATTGTCCGGTTTGACGGCGGACTGCAATTTGAAGAGGTTGATTTTCGGGTAGACGTTTATGAGAAAGGCGCCGTGCAAATCGACGTGCTCATCGAACCCTTTGACAATGAAATTTCGATGGCAAACAACCGGGTTTCCCGAACCGTCCGGATCGTAAACGAAAAAGTCAACGTGCTCTACGTCGAGGGGAATGCCCGCTGGGAGTATCGCTACCTGCGCGCCATTCTCAAGCGCGATCCAAGAATCAACGCGACCTTCATCTCGTCGAACGCAGGGCCTGAGGTTGCCCGCAACTCACCTGAGCACATCGAGCGTTTTCCCGACGACCGGGAAGATGCTTTCCAATACGACCTGGTCATTCTTGGAGACGTCGATGCCTCTTTTTTCACCGATGAAGAACTCGGCTTGCTGGAAGAACTTATCCGGGACCGCGGGGCTTCTTTGCTCATGCTTTGCGGGCCTATGCATTCGCCCAGTTCCTATGCGGGCACCTCGGTTGAAACCATGCTTCCGGTGCGTTTTGATTCCGATTCCGATTGGGAAAACGTTGCCGAAACCGTTTACCCGGTCCTAACACCCGAAGGCCGAAGCAGTTTGGTCATGACCTTGGAAAACAATGGGGAACTCAATGACCGTGTATGGAGCCGGATGGCTCCGATGGATCAGTTGCCCCCCCTGCTTGCCGCAAAGCCCGGAGCCACCGTGCTCGCGGTCCTCTCCGATAGCACCTCCCGCGGGCAGGGCTATCCCCTGGTTGCCTGGCAGCGCTACGGAACGGGCAAGTGCATGTCGATCGCTTCCGACCGGTTGTGGCGCCTGCGTTACAGGACAGGTGACAAGTACCATTGGCGCGTTTGGTCCCAGTGTATCCAGTTCATGACGCTCTCGCGGTTAATGGGTGAGCACAAACGCATCCGATTGGAGACGGACCGTTCGACATACCCCGTCGCGGGCCAGTGCCGCCTGTATGCTCATGTCATGGATGAGAGTTTCGAACCAGTTGTCCAGTCCGTGTTTGAGGCTTACGTTTCGAATTTTGAGGGCGGACAGACAAAGCAACTGGTCAGCCTGCGACCCGATAAATCCCAACCCGGACTGTACGAGGGCTATTTCTCACCTCCGGAAAAGGGCCGCTACCGATTGGAGGCAAATGAGGAGGACAGCGCGACCTCGAACACGACTGAATTTCAAGTGACCGAGATTCGCAAGGAACTCATCGAAACCGACATGAACCTTTCCTACTTGCAGCGCATTGTCGAATTGACCGGCGGGGCCATTCTCGAACCAAAGAAATTGCCCGAGCTGAGCTCACTCTTGAAAGACCGGCTTGTCACTACCGACTTCCGCTCTGAGCGGCCGCTTTGGGACAATGGAATCGTTGCCTTTCTGTTGGTCGCTTTATTGGGTGCAGAATGGATTTTGCGAAGGAGGTATGACCTGCGATGAACAAGGACAAACAAGAATCAGCCTTGGAACCGGGTTTGAGGGCGGTCTGGAACCGTACTCAGCAAAGACACTTCCTCGCCGGTCTGCTCGCGTGGTGCCGATGGGGGATTCCACTTTTTCTTCTTGGGGTTACGATTGACTGGTTAGCGTACCTTGCCACACCGGGACGGGCGGTGGTTTTACTCGTT
>CAWVZQ010000155.1:0-6662 GCA_963934405.1 uncultured Opitutales bacterium
TGCCAGTTGTAGTCATCGGCAGTCCATTTGAGGGGGAAATTGGTTGCCGCGCTGATCCCCGACCCATTGGGACCGCGAAAGCGCGTCCATTCCTGCGCTAGGGACTCAACACAGGGAAGAAGCAGAAGCAGGGACAGGAGCAGAAGGCAGAGAGCAGAACGCCTACCGCCACAGGGGATCGGTGGAGCCGTTTCAACGTGGTCCACGACAATCGGTTCCCTTCGGGGCAACTTCGATCTGTGATGCCTTTGCCCTAGCTTCTCCGCCTTGTAAGGAAGTGGTCGCAGATTCCGAAAGGCTGAAGTGCCCTTCCTCCAGTTTGTGGCCACCAGAAAACCGATTGTAAACAGAACTTTTTTCGAAAACACGACGCCACCCTAACCCGCCTAGGGCGGCAGTCAATCCTCGGGGCGGGAAAGTTGTTGCCGATGTTGACATTTGGCAAGGCATTTTGAAGATTGGGAAATATGGATTGGGGAATGCTTCAAGATGGAATCCGTTGGCTTATGTGGATTGTAGGGAGTGTGTTGCTTTTAACTTTGCTCACCGTTCCTTGTTACCGGTTTTTGAAATGGTTGTTCTCTCGCGATGATGACGATTAAACAACCCTCTTGAAATAGCGGAAAATAGTTATTGCACGGCATTGCTTGACATCCCCACGAGGGATGTGATGCGACGGGGCGGTAGAGGTGGAATAGTCGAAGGCTGGTTTGCCGTCCTTGTAGGTGCCTTCCGCCCTTTTTCAGCAAATTAGAATTCTATGAGGTCCATAGAACCATGTCGCGACTCAGCTGGCTTTGTTTTTCGCCTTTTCCTCCGCGTCGATCTCGGCTTGGAGTTCCGCCTCAAACTCCGCCTCTATTCGAGCTTCCTCATCGATAACTGCTTGCTTGGCCGCTTCCACGGCAGCCAGTTCGGCAGCCTTCTTCTCTGCCGCTATTTTTGCGACCTTCTCTTCTTCGCGAACCCTGCGCTTATCCATTTTCCTTTGTTCGCGCTCTCTGCGCTTGTAATCTTTACTTGGTGTATAAGCCATCGGTTATCCTTTATCGTTGTAGGAAGCGCCGAGGCTTCCTCATGTAAGTTAGCGTGAGCCCGCGCCTAGATTCCTTCATCTGCCTATCGTATTTAATCATTATTTTAATACCCATCCTCTTTTTTCCATCCCTCCATCCAATACAAACGGCAGTTTGGGTCAAGCGGGGTTTTGTTCGGCAACCGTGAGTCGGTTGATTCGGGCTGCTTTAGTCATTGAAATTGGAGCCGACGGGGTTGCCGCTGGGGTCCCATTCTTCGATTAACCCGGTGGTGAAACCATCCTTCACCAAGGTGCGAGATTTCATTTTGCCATTTGGATGCATCTCGACAGCGGCTCCGGTGAGGGGCTTTTCTGCACCGATCTTGTACAAAAGTTGATCCGAACGAAATTCAAGTTCGGTGACCATATCATATTCTTTTCGTTCCTCTCCAGCACGCTCCTGCTCGGCAGCGGAGTCTGGAGTCGGATGGCCGCATTGCAGGCACTTCTCTGTCTTCTTGGACACTTGCTCGCCACAAGCGACGCAGGGAATAGCCAAAGGAACACTCGGATTGTCCTTGGTCTCCTCCTGAACCTGCTTCTTCTTAAGCTCTTCCCCACACCCAACCAACAGCAGGGCGACGAATATAGCGACAAGTAACATCTTCATCCCCCCATACTAGACCCCACAACCCATTCGTCAACTTTTCTACGTGGGGATGGGCTTGACGATCATTTCGTAATCTTAGAAGGATGCATCGACTTTAGGCCGGGCCTTCCTGCCCAGTCGGAGACAGAGGCGGAAGCCCAGGAAGTCGTAGCCGCCATAGGCGGGTACGAGACTACCCCGATTTGCGGAACGGGCATGGTACGCCGTGTGGCTTCGAGATCCACCTCGCCCGACGCGGGACGAGCCGTACGCAGGGCCGACAGGGTCACGCGCTGCGCCACTGGGGTAATCCCCGTACCAGTCCGCGCACCATTCAAATACGTTTCCATGCATATCGTGAAATCCCCACCCGTTGGGCTTGTAGCTACCAACCGGCGACGTGTTTTTGAAACCGTCGTCATGAGCATTATCCGACAAATCGAAATTCGTGTTGCGATCCGCATAGTTACCGTGCCGATGCAGTTCGCCGGATGCTTCGCCAAAAGCATGAGGCGTCTTCGTCCCCGCTCGGCAGGCATACTCCCATTGCGCCTCCGTGGGCAATTGGTAAGACATACCTGAAGTCAGGCGTCCCGCCTTGCTCTCCTGTTCGGTCAGCTTCTCGCAGAAAGAAATTACGTCGTGCCACGACACGGTCTCCACGGGACGGTCCGCTCCCTTGAACCAGCTTGGGTTGCTTCCCATCACCAGCTCCCACTGCGACTGGGTCACCTCGTGTTTGCCAAGGTAGAAACCGCTCGTCAACGTCACGGTGTGCGGGGGCTCGTCGTCGTCACGATTCTTCTCGATTTTGGGACTCCCCATCGTGAAAGTTCCGGGTTTACACCAAAGCATTTCCATGGACAAGCCAGGGATAGTGAAAGGCTTCTTTCCGATTTTTTCCTCCTTGAGCGGTTTGCCGTTCTTGAAGGTGGTGCGGGTTTCATTTTCGTCCAAGTCAATCTTGGCGACTTCGGCAGTCTTGGCATCAGGATTTTCGTCAGTCGTTTGATTGGATTCCGAACCATCAGATCCTGAATCACCACCCTCCGCCATCAGCAGGGCGACGAACGGGGCGACCAGTAGTTTCATCATCCCCAAACCCTAACCTCCCCACGGCATCGGTCAAGACTGGCATAACTCGGCGAGCGAGGTGAAGTAGGAGCCGTACGCGGACGCCTTCGGTCCAGTTGCCGCCGAGCTCGCTTCCAACGAGGAATCCATCGTCACCGAAATGATCGAGGTTCAAGGCCCTCCCGCGGACTTGGACGCTACTGCCTAGTCGACGAAGATAAAAAAAGGCAAAAAATAATTATGCTTGGGTTCACTTTTTCTTCGTGAAGAATTGTTTCTGACCATCATGCTCGCGGCAAGCGCTTGCCAATCTCTGCAGCGTATAGTACTTTCATGGCTCATGTCTGGTTGCGGTCAATTTGTTTTAGCATTCGGCCTTTGCACAGTGTCGGGCTGTATCGAATCATCCACTGCTCCCCCGCAATCCGCCAAACTGGAAGATGTGTTTGACCTCCCAAAACTCCGATCCATCGGCAGCGCCATCAATAAGGCACGAGATGACAAGCTATTGCCGGGAGGTGTATTGTGGGTTGAGCGTAACGGTGTCCATTTCACGAAGGCTTACGGCAAAGCAAGCGTCGACCCCGTCCACTCTCCGGCGCAGACCGATACGATCTACGACGCCGCCTCGCTCACCAAGGTGATCGCCACCACACCCGCTGTGCTGCTGTTGCACGAGCGGGGCAAACTCAGTATTGATGACCCCGTCAAAAAACACCTTCCCGAATTCACCGGCGACGGTCGCGATGGGGTTACTCTCCGCCATCTTCTCACTCACACCAGCGGACTGCGTCCGGACATATCGCTCGTCGGATGGAAAGGTCACGCCGAGTGCATCGCCAAGTGCGTCGCCGAGAAACTGCAATCCAAGCCGGGTGAAAAGCTCAAGTACAGCGATATCAATTTTCAGTTGCTTGATGAGATCATTCGTCGCGTCACCAGCTGCCGCCTCGACCTGTTTTGCGAAAAGGAAATATTTGGTCCCTTGAAGATGACTGACACCGGCTACACCCCCCCGCCGAGAAGCGCAACCGCATTGCTCCCGCGACCGTCACGAACGGCAAGGCCTTGCTGGGCATTGTACATGACCCGCGTGCCCGCAAAACGGAAGGTGTAGCAGGCCATGCCGGTCTTTTTACAACCGCGCCTGATCTCGCCCGCTACGCCAGGATGCTGCTGCAGGAAGGCGAACTGGATGGGGTGCGCCTGTTCAAACCCGAGACCGTGAAATTGATGACCACAGTGCAAACGCCCTCCGGCCTCACCGCACGCCGCGGTCTCGGTTGGGACATCGACTCAGGATACTCCAGTCCGCGAGGCAGTGTTTTTCCCCTAGGCTCCTACGGACACACTGGCTTTACAGGCACTTCAATCTGGATTGACCTGTTTTCGAAAACTTTCGTCATATTTCTTTGCAACCGTGTGCATCCCACCGAGAAGGGCCCCAGCGTGAGCCCGTTGCGACGCACTATCGGGACACTCGCCGCCGAAGCAGTGAAGGGATTTGATTTTGACGACCTGCCCGATGTCCTGCCGTCGCGCGATGGTTCGCCAAAGAAAAGACCCTAAAGGGATTAGCCCCGATCTTTACAGATGGATCGGACGCTGACCAATGCTTCGCAAGCGGAACGACTTGCGAGACTTGTGGCTTTTGTCGAGAATCGCCAATTGGCGACGAACGGCGAAGCCTTGCCCCCGTTCCGCTCTCCGATTTTTGTTTCACAACGAGCAAAGGGCATCTAGAATGTATGTCTTATCAAAAACATGATACCTTTCTTTTCAAAAAGACGACTCGGGCTGTTCCTGTTCCGTTTCATGAAGAACGGATTAATATTCTTTGTCCTGAGCTTCTTCGTGATTTCCGCAATGGGAGCGAAGAAGAAGAAGAAGAACCCGTTCGGTTACTGCGGAGGTTGGCACGGACAACATGTCGGAAGCAACCGGATTGGGGTCGGCACGGCCGAGTTGATCGCCCCTTCCTGGGCAATCACGGCCGCTCACGTGGCCAAGGTCAAGGCCGTCACTCCGGAAAAGAGAAACGTACAGATCAACTTCGGCGGTCACAAAGCGGGGGTCAGGAAAGCCTACCTGGCGCCCCAGGGAGATTTGGCTCTGGTACGCTTGAAGACACCCATGAACAATTGGACCAAGGTCGCTTTGCTCAACAAGCCCCTGACCAAGAAGGACGGGATGGTCAAGTTCACCTTCGTGGGACACTCCGGCAGGTTGCATTTTCACCGTAATCGAAAGGCCCGGGGAACCGGCTTGAACGCCAGGCACCTGACAACCAAGAAGGATAACCCGGGAAAGGCCGGGGATAGCGGAGGGGCCTGGGTAATCGAGCGGAAGGGGCAGCACGTCCTATTTTCCGTTATTCACGGCGGTGGAGTTGGTACCCAACCCGCGGCCCTCAGGAAATGGATTGACCAGACAATGAAGAGCAGTGGGGAAAAGGCAAACTGGGTAGGCATGTCCAAGGGTTCAAAGAAAAAACCGAAGAAATAACTCCCGGTGCTGTCATTAAATGGATGAGTGTGGATGGCTCAATGATTCTTCGATTCGAAAGCCGAAAATAGGACTAAAAAACAAACATCGTCTACTCCGAAAGACTTATCGGACACCCTCTGAGCGAGAGTAAGTTCCCTAAATAGGCATTAGAGGGATTTGGAGTTGGAATGAGGTTGTGCTTGTGACAGAGGGGATTTGGGGGTGTTGTGGGGACTATGTTGCAAGTATCTTCCAGAGTATCAATCCCTTTGAGGGAGATTCAGTTACAGGCGATTCGTTCGCAGGGTGCTGGGGGACAGAATGTGAACAAGGTATCCACTGCAGTGCATTTATTCTTCGATATTCGAGCGTCTTCTCTACCGGTAGTCTATAAAGAGCGTTTGTTGAAGATGAAGGACCGGAGGATCAGTCTGGCGGGTACGGTGATTATTAAGTCACAGGAATCCAGGAGTCGGGAGGCCAATAGAGAGAAGGCTTTGGAGCGGTTGAGGGAGTTGATTCTCGAGGTGACGCAGGTGCGTAAGTCTCGCAGGGCGACTGCTCCTACGAGAGGATCGAAGGAGCGACGTTTACAGGCTAAGGGAACGCGCTCTAAGACGAAGACGTTTAGACGACGTCCGGGGATGGATGATTAGGAGGGGTCGAAGTCCTCGTTGTCACGGGTGTTGTCGTGGAGACGATATCCGTGATCTGTGTTTTGGGCAATTCACGGGATCATGGTCAGTAGGTTGGGAAAAGTAATGAGTTTATTGACCCTACAGGCTGGTGATTTGGGGAAAATACTGTCCAGATTCTCGCTTGCGGGGAGTAATAGGGTAGAGTGAAGTATAAAACTGCTTAAAACCGAGCCCCTTGCACCCTTGAACGACAAAGTGAAAATAATGAAGTATGACCCTGTAATGAGAATTCGAACTCTTTCCATCCCCCTGATCGCTACTGCGGTCGTCCTTATGGCACTGACTGCTTTTGCCGTCCCCAAAGGCAATGCTGAACCCGAAAAGGGAGCTGTGCGCGTGCTCTTCCTTGGCCACGAGAGCGAGCATCACAACAGTAACAAGTTCTATCCGATGCTGGCCAAGGGGCTTGGGCGGGATGCCATCTACTTTGATTACGTCACAACCGTCGAGGGGGCCCTTGGCGATGCGGCATACCTAAACAAGTTCGATGCTTTGCTGCTCTATGCGAACCATGGGAGGATCACGCCTAGTCAGTGGAGAAACCTGAAGGCCTTCGTCGAGGGCGGGGGAGGCTTCGTGCCGGTGCATTGCGCGAGCTGGTGCTTTGGAAACGAACCGGGTTTCGACCAGTTGGTCGGCGGCCGGTTCGCCAGCCATAAGACTGGTACGTTCACCGCCAAAGTGGTCGACCCGAAGCACCCGGCGATGGCCGGTGTCAAGGAGTTCGAGGCCTGGG
>CAWVZQ010000156.1:0-6649 GCA_963934405.1 uncultured Opitutales bacterium
CAAAAGAATGGCACGGGTTCGGCTGAAGTTCATCCAGTGCTGTTCCGATCCATATTTGAAAAAGAGATCGGAAATCGGATTGATTTGCGCGCGGGCATCGGTGCAGGAATCACACTTGCCCAATTGAATTATGCCGGAAAAGTATTTGGAGGAGTGAGCTTTTGTTACGACTTCCTTTTGGGCACAGGTATTCGCTTAAACAAATCTTTGGCACTTAATTTAGATTATCGCTACTTTCTCACTGCCGCAAGCGATGACTATCAGCGACTGCAAAGCAACTTACTCACCGCAAGCTTACAGTTCGACTTGTAGGAATAAGCAGTGGGCGATCGTTTCGGATCGACGACGTCTTCAAATGGTTTTATCGGCATTATGGGATCCGTTATTTGGAAATAGCTGCGAAAAGGCTTTTCGGAATACGTTTCAAGCGCGATAGTCTTGTTCTCCATGAGAAGAATCGATTGTCACGTACACCTTGTCGGTGATGGTTCCTCAGGTAGCGGTTGTAAGTTCCGTACACCTAACCTGTTGCGTTCACTTGCCGCGCGTTATTTGCTTCGCACCACAGGGTTGCCTTCCTCAGTCCTGCAGGGTGGGTTGGACGAGGCTTACGTGGCGAAACTGTTGTCACTGGTTAAAGCGTCCTCGATCGATGCTGCGGTCCTGCTTGCGATGGATATGCCTCGGTCTGACGATGGACAAGTTCTAGAGGAAAAAGCGAACTTTTACGTACCCAATGAAAGCGTGTTGGAACTCGCGGCTAAGCACGATGAGTTCATTCCAGCCTGTTCCATACACCCCGCTCGACCCGACGCGATGGAGGAATTGGAGAAGTGTATCGAGGGAGGCGCCAAGGTGATGAAACTGCTGCCCAACTGTCACAATGTGAATTGCTCCGATTCTGATTTTCGGCCATTCTGGGAACGCATGGCAAAGACGGGCATGGTGTTTCTAGCTCATACGGGAGGGGAATATACCATACCCGTGCTCAACAAAGAATATGCCGACCCTAGGGTTTTACGTCTGCCAGTCGAGTGCGGGGTAGTTACCATCGCGGCTCACGCTGCAGGACGTAGCGGTCTGATCGATCCCGACTACACGGGCGAATTAATCAACATGTTTGCTAACTTTTCCAACCTTTTTGCCGACAACAGCGCACTCGCCACTCTAAACCGTTGGCGGACGATCAAGAAATTGCTACCTCCCGAGGTTTGTTCTCGAGTTCTTCATGGGAGCGACTTCCCCGTACCATCGGGCGGATTTGGTCCTTGGGTTGGTCGTCAGCTAAAGTGGAAGGATTTTCGCACGATATCACGGGAATCCAATACCATCGAGAGAGACGCTTTACTCAAAACGGCAATCGGTTTCCCTGAGGAAACTTTTACCAGACTGGACAACTTGTTGCCGAGTTAGAAAAGCCCCATTCAGGAGTGAGGAGGAGGCACTCGTGCTTTTTCAGTGCCCGGAGCAACCACAGTCGGAACCTGAAACCGACTCCATTGGATGTCCGTGTTCAATCTCTAGAGAGGTGGCGTCACGTACGTCGCGAACGGTTGCTTCAAAAGAAATCGTTTTTCCTGCCATGGGATGATTGCGATCCAGAGTGACGTGCGTGTCCGTCACCTCCTGCACACATATAGCCTCGGGATGACCATCCGGGCCAGGCACCTCGAATTGGCTTCCTTTGACGAAGCTCATATCCTTGGAGAACTTTGATCGCTCAATGGTTTCCACGAGCTCTTCGCTTCGTTCCCCAAAAGCCTCGTCCGGAGACAAATTGAGTTTGACCGATGCGCCTACCTCTTTGTCTACCAAAGCGCCTTCAATTGCAGGCATCAACTGACCATGACCAAAGAGAAAGCCTGTCGGACTAGTTTCTCGAGTATCCTCCAGCGTTTCATCTTCACCGTTTTTCATCAGGTAGTTGATGAACACGACCCTGTCTTTCTCAATCTTCATAGCCGTAGCCTAACTTTTAGGAAAGAGTAAGCAATTGAGAAAAGCAGCTATTATAAAAGGAGTTTTCCCAGAATGCGGGGCAGGGGGGACTCGGTGTAAAACTTAATGGAGGTGCCTTGATGCTTGAAATCAAGCTCGATGGATGTTGCGTGGAGGCAAAGACGTTCGACTCGGGATGCTCGGCCGATCTTTCGATTCAAGGCGAAGTCGCCATAGATTCGGTCGCCTACGATCGGAAAGCCTCGTGCAGACGCTTGGACCCGCAATTGGTGCGTGCGACCAGTGACGGGCTCTAGTCGAAGAAGTGACAATCCGAGTCGACCAACTCGCCTGCGTTCGAAAGTTACCTTGGCGAGGGCTTCGTGCCCCCGACCTGCCTTTACCCTGAGCTTGCCGCCTTCTCGAATTTCTTCCAAGCGATCCTTCCAGTAGCCGTCTCTTGCTTTTCCTTTTTCACGAACTATGGCGTAGTAGGTCTTGTGTGTCTCGCGTTCAGCGAAGCTCTTTCTCAAGGAGATGGCGAGTTCGGCCGAAAAGGTGGCCAGCAAGACTCCCGAGGTTGGGGAGTCGAGACGGTGAACGAGATACAGGGAACGTTCACCTCCGGCATCGTCCACCCAAGTATAGCGTTCCTCGGCGAAATCGTAGTCCGCACGAAGGAGTGTTCGAGCCTTCTTCTCGTCTTTGCGATTCGGATGCGTCAGAACGCCAACCGGTTTATCGATGCCAATAAGTCCGGACGGGTGGTGGTCGAGGATTTTGGCTTCTCGATCAAGGGGTAAATCCTCGAAGTCGGGAGAAGATTTCGTCATCTGTACAGAAAATTAATGGTCACCTCATCCGAGGTTCCAAAGTCCTCTATCATTTTGGCGCTCCATTTGCCAAACGGTTCTCTCGATACGATGGCTTGTCGACAAATTTCAACGGGTACGGAGTCACCGTTCTCGTCGAGCCGGTGTAATTTGTGAATCCGACCGTCTGCATCGAGCGTGAATCGCAAAGTCACCTTTGGCGGCAACCTGTCTCTTCTAAGGAATTGGCGAGAACCATGGGCTAACTGGGACCATTGATCTTCGATCGCTTGAAGCATTTCCTGCACATAGGCCCCATAAGGATGGAGCCGGCACTCGATTGCCACCTTGCCGATGCGGGGAGCATTGGCAACCGTACTCATAATCGGACCTCGAACGAGGTCTGCCGAGATTCGCGGTCTGGGACGCGGAGTAGGTTTAGGATTAGGTCGGGCACTTGACTCGACTACGGCGATCGACGTCTTATCCGGAATGTCCGTGAGTACAAGTTGTCGGCGACTTTCGGTGTCATTCTCTTTGGCTTCCACTTTCTTGACTGTCGTTCCTTCGTCGTCATCCACTTTTTCCAGTTCCACCGGAGCTTCAGGCGGATTGGCCGAGTCCTCCTCCTTGCCAACGGGAGAACCTCTTTCAAAATCTTTGACTGTTTCGGAATCGACTGCAACCGAGGGGAGAGGTTCGGCAGGCGTGGCTGGATCACCATCAGGCACGATTTTTTGGGAGTTCGGTTTTTCTCCTTCGATCTTTGGCGTTTCAGAAGCACTTTCAGAGGCGACCTCCTCGGCTTGGGCGGCTTGTTGATCGCGAAAAGAGAAATTATCGGTTTCGTCGGGTGGGTTTTCAGGCGCATCGGGGTTGGCTTCCACGAAACGAGGTTTGAGGGACCGCGGAAGGGATACGGGTTCCCAAGTTACTTCCACCTCTCTGGCAACTTCGCGATCAGCAGATACCCAACGAGCTTTGTTCGGCAGCAACCGGGCCAGCAATTCCGGGGCCAATAGGCAAGTAACCAAGGCCGCCGTCAGGCCGGCGCAGAAGGCTAGGGGATCGCCCGAGCGTGGAGCGACACGCAACTTGTTCTTCTTCACGAGAAACACAAATAACTCGTAAAGCCAATCGAAGCAACGCCTTTAGACGTCGCAGACTTCGGCCGCGTGACGCAAGGCGAGTGACTTGTCTTTCCAAGTGGGAATGAACTCCTGGGCGACATAGCCGTCGTAACCTGTTTCAACGATTGCACGCATCACGGCAGGATAGTTGATCTCTTGGGCGTCGTCCAGTTCGGCTCTACCGGGATTGCCTGCGGTGTGGTAATGGCCGATGACGTCCTTGTATTGGCGAATGCGCCGAATGACGTCACCATTCATGATCTGCACGTGATAGACGTCGAAGAGTAACTTGAAACTAGGAGAGCCGACTTTTTCAATCATCTTTACACAATGGTCGACGTCGTTGCCGAAATAGCCGGGATGCCCCTTCATCGGGTGCGTGTCGTCTCGGGAGTTCAGATGCTCCAAGCAGAGAGTAATCTTTTTCTTCTCTGCAAGTGGGATAACCTTTTTCCAGCAGTCTATGCAGTTCTTTTCAGCCTCCGCGGTGTCAATGCCCTCTGCCTTCATTCCCGTGAAGGTTATGACCCGCTTGTAACCTGCTTCGGCGCACAATTCGATGGCCTCGGTGAGTTTTTTTATGCACTCGTCGTGATTCCTCGGATCTACGGGCCCCTTTTTGAATCCGTGACTACCGACCAAGGATATGTCCATTCCGAGTTTGCGTACCAGCGGGTAGTGATTTCGTGAGATACCCTCCATCGCCACTAACCCGACATCCTTGGAAAGCTTGGCCAGTTCGGGCGTCGGCATCGGATTGAAGGTCCACCCCATAATGGATTGCTTGATCCTGCCTTTCGTTATGCGAAACTTTGGATTTGCCTTCTTCTTGGCCATTTGGGCCGGGGAAGTGGCGGGAGCGATGCTAATTCCTACCGCAGTCGCGGCGGCAGTCTTCAGGGCGGAACGGCGAGTAAGTTTCATTTGAACAATTTGTCGTAGGTTTGATAAGCTCCGACCAGTAAGAAGCCGGCGAAGGAAAGCCAAAGGAAGAGATCCCAAGTTTTACTTGGTTCGAGACGTTTGTCACAACGCTTGTAGCGGAAATAGAGGACTGCAAATCCTATCATCGGCAGCATGATGGCCTGCATTGTTCCGGAAATGAGGACCAGAACAACAGGTTTTGGGAAAAAAACATAACAAAGCACGCTCAAGATGGGCAGGACGACTCCCATCCATTTTAGTCCGCGTTGCCGAGCGGATTCGTCCAGGTCCAGAACTCCCGACACTTTTGTCACGTCCACCGCCAAGCGACCTTGGGCGGCGATGGCGATATAAAAAGTGGAGAATAGCACGGCGAAGGCGCCAAATAAAAAAATGCTCTGGGCGATATCACCGAAAACGGGTTGGTACATTGCCGAGAGGGTCTGAATCATTTCGGAACCCTCTGGTATTAGATTGGATCGTCCGAGTACTGCCGCACCCAGCAAATAAAAAGCGATCGTACAAAAGGTGTAAACGACCATGGCGCCCCAAGAGTCCCAGTGCATGACCTTCATCCAACCCTTTGCGCGCTTGGCCCAGGCATCGGAGTCATCTCGTTTGCCAACGTATTTCCCATAGCCTTTCTCCAAGCACCAGTAGGGATAGGCGAGTAGTTCGGCAGCGCCCACCCCGATTATACCAAAGGTGGCGAGGGCGGTAACCAAGGGATTTGCTCCATCCTTGCCTTCAGGAAACCCAAATGAGAGACCACGCCGAAATTCCTCCGCAGTTACCGCCCATTTGTCATAGCTCTGAAGGGCAAAGAGGTTTGCGATCGTGATTACGGTGAAACTGGCCACCAGAAACACGGAAAACCTTTCGATGAAACTAAACTTGCCCCATACGAGAAGGAAAATCGCCGCCAGCGTAAGGATTAGGGACCAGTAGATGTGGTCCTTGGCCTTGGCTACTTCACCTACTGACTCTAGTTCGTCCGTGGCAGCGGCTATTTCAGATCGAAGTTTCGATCGCTCTTCCGATGCCGCAGAAGCGGAAAGATTTCTTAGCTCCGCTTTTCTTACGTCGAGTTGGATTCTCTTGGCGACGTGCTCGTTGTAAGTCTGTCCCTCCTCGGTCAAGGGGACGCTGATCGCCATAGCTTGCCCAACTCCTCCCACGATGCCGCCCTGTTGCCCAAGAATAGCCAACATCATAACAAACCAATAGAGCAATATCCAGTTGGCATTCGCGTGACGGTTACCGATGCTAAACTTAAGGCGAGGGCCGGGAACCTCGTTCAGAGCAGCCAAGGTGGTTTTGCCATTTGTTATTGCGTAACGCCCCAGCTCGATCTGGGCGAAAACCTTGATGATGCAGCCGATGATGATCAGCCAAAGAAAGTCGAAATGAGCCTCGGCTCCCGTTCTCGTGGTGGCGATAAGTTCTCCCGAACCCACGATGGAACCGGCGAGAATCAAACCCGGACCGACGTTGCGCAAGATGCCTGTCGGCGTAGTCGGAGCATCGCGAACCTCGGATTTCCCCGTTGCTTCAGTATCGTTCATCATTTGCCTTTCGTTCCGAGTTCTAGAATGCGTCAACGATCGATCATCGCCAATCGTTCGCCCACTTGGAGGTTTCGTAATGGCTTCGAATTCGCCATTCCCGCAGGTTGTTCAACAACATTTCCTTGGTATCCGAATGACTGGGATCATCCCATAGGTTGACATACTCCTTGGGATCATTAACCAGGTCGAAAAGCTGCCCGAACGGCTCGTCCAGAAAGTGAACGAGCTTCCAGTCCTTGCTCCGAATCATGGTCATGAATTCGGAGTCGGTGAATAT
>CAWVZQ010000157.1:0-6604 GCA_963934405.1 uncultured Opitutales bacterium
GTTGCCCGGCCTACGCGTCCCGCACCGATGATGATGACCGGCGAGTTGTTGGTCTCGTAGTGACAGAACTTTTCGTCGTAACTCGAGAAGTTGCTTTCCGTTCCGGCGAGAAGGAGAACGGTGTGATTTGTCAATACGGAATCAGGGTCGGGGTTATCGAAGTGCCCACGTTCCCACATACCTACGACATTGACCCCGAAGTCCTCGCGAAGCTTTGTTTCCTTAAGAGTAAGACCGATCAGTGGAGTGCCATGAATGGTCGCTTCTGCGATAAGAACTTCGGCGAAAGAGCCTATCACGTGGGTACGCGTATCTGTACAGGAAATACGGCGGGCAAGAAATGTGCCCATCTGCTTGGCGTTGCGAATGACGTGGTCAGCCCCGGCAAGGGTCAGCACGTCCTCGGAAGCGGCACGGGAACAATGGGCGGCGACAGTAACGTCGGGAGCGGCGTCTTTGGCGCGAAAAGCAACGTTGACGTTGCGGATGTCGTCGTCGGTGGCGACGACCATGGCGGCATTTTCAATAGAGGCATGTTCGAAAGTCTCGATTTCGTCTAGGCTACCGAGCATTACGGGCATACCCATGTCGTGAATGCGGAGAGCCTCGGGCAGTTCCTCTACGATAAGAACGAAGGGGTAGCCGAACTGACGGAACTTATCCATTAACGCGTGGCTTACGGAATCATAGTGAGTCAGGATTACGTGCTGTTTCTCTACCGGGTCGAACTTTCGAGGAACGCGAGCTCCGGTTTGGTACTCCATGAAGGGCTTGTACAGAAACTCCATGAAGAAAAACGGAAGGACGATGAAGAGGTAGATGACGCCCGTAAACATAACTACCATCGAGAAAATCCGACCACCGTCTCCGACAAAGTGAATGTCGCCGTAACCCAAGGTGGACATTGTGGTCAGCACCCAATAAAAACTTTCCACGAGGTTTATGTCTCGGGTTTCTCCGATTACAAGCAGTTCCGCCGCCATCAAGTGCCTGTAGATCGCCATGTAGACAGACACAAAGAAAAGCAGAATAAGGACGAACCCACAAATGCGCGAGGCGTTGCGCGATTTGTGGCGATGCTTAAAAACGCTTGGAATCGAATGAACGATGTTCTTCACAAAAGAAAGGTGTAATCAGAAAGACGATTTAATTTTCACTAAGTAGAAGGTCTAGTGGGTGCATTACAAGTACGGAATGATTTCCTTTTTTATGCATTTCGGATTGCTTGGAAGGGAAGGGCGCACCAACTGTTGCTTTAATGCAGTGCTTTTTCTTACTTTTTCTAGTCTACTTGTTAATGCCATTTGGGCTTTCCGGCGATGAACTTGCATCGCCTCTGCCTTTCGACCGGCTCACCTTTCACAAAGGTCCCGAACCCTTGGCGAAAGGAGCCGTCACGAATGACTGGCCTCGCTTCAACGGACCTTCTGACAATGCCATCGCAGTTGAAAAGCCATTGGTAAAGAAATGGTTGCCCGCAGGACCAGCTCTCCTCTGGGAGGCTGAAAAAGGTGAAGGGTACGCCTCGCCGGGAATCAAGGGAGAACGGCTAGTCCTTTTTCACCGACTGAATGGAAAGGAAATGGTGGAGTGCCTTCATCCCGAGAACGGCAAGCGTTATTGGAGTTACGAATACCCCGTAGAGTACAGGGATCGCTACGGTTATTCGAACGGTCCCCGAGCTAGCCCTGTCATTGATGGAGAGCATGTTTATCTGCAGGGAGTAACCGCTTGGTTGACCTGCCTAAACCTAAAAACGGGCAAACTTATCTGGAATCGAAACTTGGCTGAGGAATACGGCATTCCAGAATACTTCTTCGGGAAGGGCTCAAACCCGATCGTTTCGGGTGACAATTTAATCCTTAACATAGGCGGTTCGGAAGATCGGTGCGTCGTTGCCTTTGACAAGAAGACGGGCAAACAGGCGTGGATCGCAAAAGATCCCTGGGGCGCCAGCTACTCTTCTCCCACCCTGGCAAGGATTCATGGCAAAGAGGTCTGTCTCGTATTAACCGGAGGAGAAAGTCGTCCACCCAAAGGAGGACTCTTGGTTCTTGATCCCAAAACAGGCGAGAAACTCGCTCGTTTCCCATGGCGTGCGGATAAATACGAGTCCGCCAATGCCGTGCCACCCGTGCCTGTCGGGAAGAACCGGGTGTTCCTTTCCGAGTGCTACGAACTAGGTGGCGTACTCGTCGAGTTCAACGAACAGTTCGTCCCAAAGGTGCTATGGAAGAAGTCCGACTTCAATATTCACTGGATGACCCCCATACTCTTCGACGACCATCTTTATGGGGTGAGCGGCAGGCATCAGCAAGGAGCCGAGATGGTTTGCGTAGAAGTGGATACGGGCAAGGAGGCATGGAGAAAACGCATTGCCTGGGAGCAAGAGGTTCAGGGTCGAAAACTTCGTCTCGAAGCCTTTCGCGCCTCGCTTCTACGTGCCGACGGGCATTACCTGTGCCTTTCAGAACTGGGCAGTCTCCTATGGCTTGATCTTTCTCCAAAGGGTGGGAAGATTCTCTCCAAAACCCAGCTTTTCTTTGCTTCGGGTACATGGACTCTCCCTGCGGTTTCTCGAGGTCTTCTTTACGTTATGCAGAACGACACCGATCGCATGTCCGACACCCCTGCCCGGATCCTTTGCTACGACCTGCGCAAAAATTGAGGCGACTATGACTACACCTCGCGACGAGCTTGTCGAGGTCTTGCCTCTGTCCGGTTTCGACCAATCTCTTACCTATGCCGTGCCTCTTCCCTTTTGCGGAAGATTGGCGATCGGTTCATTGGTTCGAATTCCTCTTGGCAGGAGGCAAGTGATGGGAATCGTCACAAGCCTCATCCCAAAGGTGAAACCTGAAGCGTCAAAGTTGAAGTTTATCATAACCCTTGCTCGAGAAGAACCCGTCCTCACTCCCGATCTCGTTTCTCTGGCCCGCTGGTTGGCCGACTATTACGCCGCCAAGCAGGAATCCGTTCTCGAAGCCATGATTCCCGCCGCCGTTCGAGATGGAGCCAAGGAAAAGACTCGTCGACTGATTGAAATTAATCGCGAAATCTCCGAGGAAGAAGCTACCGCTCTCGTGTCTCGAGCTCCCAAGCAAGCCGAGTTGCTGGAGTTTCTGAGAAAGCAACGAAGCCCAGCTCCTCGTGAGGCTACGTTGCAAACCCTTGGCGTTGGTGCGGGCGCCTGCGATGGACTTGTCGAGAAGGGGTTGGTCTTGGAAAATCGAGAAAAGGTGAATCGAGTCGCCTATGACGATGAGTTTGCTACAGGCGAAAAAGTTGCCCGTGAAGCTCCCAAGCTCACCGATGAGCAAACTGTCGCCGCCGAGGAACTGCGAGCATGTGTAAGATCCAAGAAATTTGCGGTTCGCCTCTTACAGGGAATCACTGGTTCGGGCAAGACGGAGGTCTACTTTGCAGCCATGGAGGATGCTCTGCAGTCGGGCGGGTCCGTTCTGTTTCTTCTCCCCGAGGTGGCCTTAGCTCCACAAACCGTGGCTCGACTGCGCGGCCGTTTTTCGGAAGACGACACGGAGGTCGTAGTCTGGCACAGTCACCTTTCCGCCGGAGAACGTTTGGATGCTTGGAGCGCCGTCGCGTCAGGACGAGCCCGTATCGTCGTGGGGGCGCGATCCGCTGTTTTCGCTCCCTTGCGAAACCTGCGCCTTGTGGTAGTCGACGAGGAGCACGAGCCCGCCTACAAACAAGATGAGACCCCGCGTTATCACGGCAGGGACGTCGCAGTATATCGTTCCATGCTTGCCAACGCCACCTGCGTGCTCGGTTCCGCCACTCCATCGCTGGAGTCTGTTCGAAATGTTCGGTCCGGCAAATACGGCATAATCGAACTCACTCATCGCATAGATGGTCGAGAACTCCCTGTAGTGCACATCGTGGACATGCGTCGCGAAGCTCTTAGAAGGGATTCCAATCCCGTGCTTTCCCGACCACTCGTGGAAGCCCTGCGACAGCGCTGCGCCGCCCGCGAACAAAGTATTCTCTTTCTAAACCGTCGAGGGTTCAACACCACCATGCTCTGTCCCGAATGCGGGCATGTCGAGCAATGCAAGCACTGCAGCATTTCCTTGACCTTCCATCGGACCGACAGTCGTCTCCGCTGCCACCTCTGCGGACACCAACGGAATGCTCCTAGAGTTTGCCCATCGTGCCAATCCCCGGAAATCATTCGCAAGGGGCACGGCACGCAGCGAATCGAGGATATTGCCCGAGATATGCTTCCTCGTAATGCCGTCGTCGTTCGCATCGATGCCGACGTAATGACCCGCAAAAATCTCTTCCGCAAAATCCTCGCCGATTTTCGAAAAGGTAGGATTGACGTCCTTGTGGGCACCCAGATGATTGCCAAGGGCTTGGACTTTCCAAACGTCACGCTGGTTGGAGTTGTGGATGCCGACCTACCTCTCCGAATGGAGGATTTTAGAGCATCGGAAAGGGCCTTTCAATTGCTTGTTCAAGTGGCTGGCAGGGCAGGTAGAGGGGATCGGGCAGGGGAGGTGTTCGTACAGTCTTTTGCTCCTCATGCCCCCAGCATTCAGTATGCTCGTAAATCTGACCTGAAAGGATTTCTGGAAGATGAACTGGAGCAGCGAAAGGAATTCTCTTACCCTCCCTACCGGCATCTGGTTCGACACCTTTTTCGTGGTCGAAACGATGACAAGACCTTCTTTTTCGCCGAGCAGTGGGTACGTCACATTGAAGGTAAACTTCCGTCCGACGTCGAAACTCGAGGTCCTGCTCCCGCTCCGATCGAAAAGATGAAGGGGCGCTACCGTTTCCATCTTTGGTACTTTACCGAATCGGTCACTCGATTGGTTCCCGTACTGACTAAACTTCGCGAAGAATTCCCTATGGACAAGGATATCATCGACGTTCTTGACGTCGATGCCGTTAGCCTCAGTTGATTGCCCAAATCCTAACCACCACTACCTTTCGGTAGGAAGCGGTGGCTACTTTAAGTGAGGGGCATTTGCGTTAGTCCAGTTCTCCGCGGCATCCTTGTCTATGCGACGCCAAGCGGTGAGGGCTTGCCGGAGAGCCGTATCCTGTTGCTTCTGATCCACGATTGATCGAGCCCAATCCACGGCCCCCGCAGGATCTCGTCCCGAAATGCGCGATACGAATGCCCCTACCACGGGATCCATGTCAGTTGATCGCGGAAAATCGTTCAACCATTCCGCCGTGGCTACTGGGTCACGAACAGCCCAATAGTTCGTCAACTGGGTCATCGCATGTTGACGGGTGCCGCCGTCTTCGATCTTGGCGCTCCAGTCCGCTGCAGCTTTCGCATCCTTTCCGACCCATTGCCCGAGAACGGTGTTGATGATCCTGTTGCGTCCGTCTCCTGCTTCCATCGTGCTGGACCATTCCGCCGCGCGCCCAGGGTCCTTTCTTGCAATTTGAGAACCGATTTGGCCCAACAGAACCTCACGGAAATTTTGCTCGTCTCGCGGAATCCGGTCGGCCCAAGCGATGGCTTCGTCCACTCCAAGCTCGACGTACTTCTGGACGAGATGATTGGAGGCTTGCCAGCGAGCGTTCCCGTTCGGAAGTTCGAAAAACATAGCGGTCGCCGCCGCCAAGTCTTTTTCGGCCACGCCTTTGATGACACCGGCGAGTAGGGGGTTGTCGCCAGTCTGGCTATCATTGTTGTTCTTGGCCCACTCGAAAGCGGCTTGCGAATCAAGGGAAGCCCATTCCGCCAGAGCTTCCGCAACGGCAAAGCGCCGTTCGCTCTTGGCGTCTAATTTTTCATTTGCATAGGTGAGGGCTCCAACGGGATCGAAGGTCGCCCAACTGCGCATAAGCAGTTTCATCTCCAGATGCCGACCATATCCCGTAGGAAGAGCCTCAAAGGCGGCGATCACCAACTGCGCATTCCCTGCGTCCATGGCTCGAACGGCATCAAGATAAGCACCCAAGCGCTCCACCAGTCCACTTGCCTTCATGGCCCTTCGCAAGTTAGGCGGCAAGGCGATTGCCCCTTCGGCTTGAGTCGAGTTTTCTGCTGCGGAAGCGATTGAGCTTTCAGCTTCAATGGCAGGTCCGGAAGGAGCGATGTTCGAAGAATTCAGGGAATCGTTATCTCCGGGCACTTGAGGATCAGAGGCTGTTTGTCGCTCGGAAACCTGAATGGGGTCAGTATCTTTATCTGAAAACCATGTGCCCAGCCAGAAGGCGATAGCAGCAGTGCTAACCCAAATGGAAACAAACAAAATCGGGCTTTTCATAAAAATCAAAGAAAAAGTTAGTTATTAGACTCTACTCCCTTCATCCCGTCTTTAACAAGCAAACAAGTTCCGACAAATAATCTCTTTTGCCACGATTTAACATTCACTCACGGGCTATTTGTTCCGATATGAAAAGTTACCGGGTTTGCACCGCGGGCAAAACTGATGCACTGTGCTAGGTCATAAACCAAACTTAACATATACAATCTCATGCCTAATGCAACTGTACGCCAGCTTTTAGCCACCAAGGACCCCCTCATCCATTCGATTAACGGAAACACTTCCGTCGCCGAGGCTGTTAGCATAATGAACGACAACCGGATCGGGGCCTTGATCGTCCTCACCCAGTC
>CAWVZQ010000158.1:0-6512 GCA_963934405.1 uncultured Opitutales bacterium
CCTCCCAGTTAAACGTCGGCAATGCTCATGTTCTGTCCGCATTGTCCTGCAAGCCCAAGGCTAAGCCGAATGTGCTCTTCGTTGCCGTGGACGATCTAAACGCCGACCTCGGATGCTATGGTCACCCCTTGGTCCATTCACCCAACGTCGACCGATTGGCAAAAAGAGGGCTTCGCTTCGACCGAGCCTATTGCCAATATCCGGTCTGCAACCCCAGCCGTTCATCCTTCCTCACCGGGCTCTACCCCGAGCAAACCGGCGTACTCTCCAACGCCGGCAACTTTCGGCAAAGACATCCCGACTTGGTAACCCTGCCACAGCTCTTCAAGAACAACGGCTACCATGTCTCTCGCATAGGGAAGTTATATCATTACGGGGTACCTCTTCAGATCGGAACGCCTGGTGAGGACGACCCCGCATCCTGGCACGAGACAGTCAATCCGATCGGGATAGACAGGACCGAACTGGAACCGGTTAAAACCCTCGTCAAAGGAAAATACGGCGGCACCATCTCGTGGCGTATAGTCGATTCCAAGGACGAGGAGCACACCGATGGCCAAGCCGCCTTGGAGGCCATTAGGTTACTCGAAAAAAATCACCCGAAAAAAACAGGAAAACCTTTCTTTCTGGCCCTAGGATTCTATCGTCCCCACACACCCTATGTAGCACCGACTCACCATGCCAAGCATTACCCATTGAACAAGATCAAGCCGATCCTCGAGAAAGATGGTGACCGAGACGACATACCACGCGCCGCTCTCCCTGACCGACCGCACCAGCGCGACCTGAGCATGGTCAAGCGCAAGGAGATCATCCAGGCCTATTACGCCTCCACCACCCTGATGGACGCATGCCTCGGGCGCGTTCTCGATGCCCTCGAGAAATTGAAGCTGAAAGACAATACCATCGTGGTGTTCCTTTCCGATCACGGATATCACCTGGGACATCACGGCTTGTGGCAGAAAAGCGATCTGTTCGAGGGCAGTGCCCGAGTACCGCTAATCATATCGGTACCCGGCATGACCACCGCGGGAATGGGCACTTCGGCCCTAACCGAACTCGTCGATCTATACCCTACGCTCGCTGACCTTTGTGGTCTAAGCACCCCCGAACACCTAATGGGAGAAAGTCTGCTGTCCATTCTCCAACGTCCACAGCGAAAGGGCAAGGAAACCGCCTACACCGTCACTCGAATCCGACCCAAGGGCTTTAGGACTAAAGATCAGGCGAATCCCCTCGGACGAACTGTCCGGACTGAACGCTACCGCTACACCGAATGGTTGGGCGGCAAGCACGGAGTCGAGCTTTACGACTATCTGGAAGACCCCATGGAATACCATAACTTAGCCGAGCACACGGAACACCAAGAAACCCGCAATGACCTCGCCGCCCTTCTTGCCAAGAACCAAGAAAAGGCGAACGGGGATTAAAATATAGAGTTGTGGCATCGGGGAACCCCCTTGATGCAGAGTAGGTAGAACGTATCGCCTATTATAAAATTAGTCGAAATTTATAATAGGCAAGATATGGCAAGGCATATAAAATCTAAGTGAATGAGTATGAAATGGCCGCTTGAATCTTTAACAACATGCAGTATGTAACCATTGGGTTCTAACGGAAAGTAATTTACGAAGAAAGTCAGACCATAGAAATAAAATCTTTGTCACTAATTCCACTCTGATTATTTGATTGGATCTAAATTAAAAAAACTCAATGGCAAATAATTGTTGCACAGAACAAGCAAATCCAAGGATACTAGATTTTCAGCATCAACGTAAGATACAAGAATAATTCAACTAAAGGAGTGTTTTTATGAATTGGTATATTGAAGTCTTAAAGAAATATGCAACTTTTAGCGGCAGGGCGAGTCGGTCAGAATACTGGATGTTCTTGCTGTTCAACATGATATTCGCCATAGTGGCAATGGTTCTCGATGGCGTCGCAGGTACGATGGGCATAATATACCTTGTCTATGTTCTGGCGACTTTTCTTCCAGCCTTGGGTGTTGGCGTAAGAAGACTTCATGACACCAATCGAAGTGGATGGATGATACTTATATCGCTCATCCCTCTCATTGGCGCCATTTTGTTGATTGTATGGATGTGCCAAGATAGTGATGCTGGCGATAATCAATATGGTGCAAACCCTAAGGGCGTTAACACCTAACTTGAAAGTCGGGGTTGGTAAAAACCCGATTAAATAACGCCATCGTCTCGGAAATCTGTTTCCGCATTTCAACGATTGTCGTGAATCACGAGACATTCCCAGTTCACTAAGTTTGAGCAATGCATTGTCGCGTAAGCTTTCGATCAGTATCAATTCAGTGCTTGATGTAGAACATGCTCGACTAGATTGAACATCAAGGCATCCGTAAGGAACTCGCAAATTTCCTTGCCAAGACATGAAAAAAGGCGGACTAGGGATATTCATGCAGATTCCGCCTATATTTACCGCACTTTGCATCTCGATTTCCTTGCTGCCTCAAGTCTTGTCAGTAACGAAATCGGGACGACTTCCAAATATCGTCTTCATTCTTGCAGACGACCTTGGCTACGGTGAGCTAGGATGTTACGGACAGAAGAAAATAAAGACGCCGCGCATCGACCAGATGGCCAAGGAGGGCATTCGCTTCACCAGTCACTACTCCGGATTCACCGTCTGTTCGCCGTCGCGTTGCGCCCTAATGACGGGCAAGCACATGGGACACGCCTCGGTCACGGGAAACGGAGGCAGTCTGAAAAAGAAAGACGTCACGGTCGCCATGCTCTTGAAAGAAGCGGGATACAAGACCTGCATGATCGGCAAGTGGGGCTTGGTCGGTCGCCCGGGTCATCCCGGTAGCCCGAACAACAAGGGGTTCGATCATTTCTTCGGTTTCGACAACCAGGGCTTCGCCCACTTCTACTACCCCGAGTACCTATGGCGGAACGACCAGAAAGTACTCTACCCGGACAACCACAACCTGCGAGTCGACGGCCAATACGTTAAGGGCAAGGGAACCTACAGCCACGACGAGTTCGCCAAGGAGAGCCTCCAGTTCATCAGGAACAACAGGGACAACCCATTCTTCCTCTACCTTCCCTTCGCCATCCCGCACGCCGAGCTGACGGTTCCGCAGGACTCCATGGCTCCCTACCTCAAGTTGAACTGGCCTGAGAAGCCCAAAATCGAGGGCAAGGGAAACACTGGCGGCGGTGCCTATGGCAGCCAGTACAAGGGAGGCTACTGTGGCCAAAGCCATCCCCACGCCGCCTATGCCGGGATGATCACGCGCATGGACGGCAACGTCGGTCGCATCCTCGATCTGTTGGACGAGTTGAAGCTGAGCGAGAATACCTTGGTCATCTTCAGCAGCGACAACGGGCCATCGCCCGAAGGCGGCCAAAGCTTGGCGTTCTTCAATAGCGCTGGCCCACTCAGTGGAGCCAAGCGCAGCATGAAGGAAGGCGGCATCCGCGTTCCCACAATCGCCCGCTGGCCGAGCAAGATCAAACCCGGGCGAACGAGCGGCCACCCGAGCGCCTTCTGGGACTTTCTGCCGACAGCCTGCGAACTGGCCGGCATCGAGGCGCCCAAAGACATCGACGGCATCAGCTACCTGCCCGAGCTATTGGGCAAGACCGAGGAACAAAAGATGCACGAGTACTTCTACTGGATCTGGGCAGTCCGGGTGGGCAAATGGAAACTTCATCCGGCCGGCAAGCACCGCTACAAGTTATACGACTTGGAAAACGACATTGGTGAAAAGAACGACTTGGCCGCCAAAATGCCCGAGGTCGTGAAACGCTGCAGTAAGTACTTCGAGATCGCCAAGAGGAAGAAGTAGGTAGGTCACATGAAAAGCATCCTGCCTGCGATCTGTCTGTTAATTTTCCCCTGCTTAGTTTTCTCCGCTGAGAATCAGGCTGAAAATATTTTGCTCCACCAGAGGGAAAGCGGGGGTTGGCCCAAGAATTACGACCGGGAAAGCGGGAGGAGCGAAGCGGAAAAGAAAAAGCTACAGGACAAAAAAAGCACCGAGGACACGACCTTCGACAATGGTGCCACCCACACCGAAATTCGTCACCTCGCCAAGGCGTTCCTCAAAACGGGCGATCAACGCTACCGCAAAGCCACCCTCAAGGGCATCGAGTTCATGCTCGAGGCTCAGTACGCTAATGGTGGTTGGCCCCAACGATTTCCAAAACCCTCCGGGTACTCCGCCCGCATCACTTTTAACGACGGGGCCATGATAGGCGTGATGTCTACTCTGCGAGACATTTCCAGAGACAAGAAAGCCTATCCGTTCGTAAGCGACGAGCTCCGTGAGCGTTGCGCCAAGGCAGTTGAACAAGGCATCCCCTGTATCCTCAAATGCCAGATCGTGGTGAAAGGAAAAAGAACCGCGTGGTGCGCCCAGCACGACGAAAAAACCTTGGTGCCTCGAAAAGCACGAAGTTATGAACTGCCTTCCATCAGCGGAGCGGAGTCAGTCGGCGTGGTTCGCTTCCTGATGAAGATTGACGAACCGTCGCCCGAAATCATTGCCGCAGTCCAAGGAGCCGTTCGCTGGTTCGACGAGGCCAAGCTCACCGGAATCCGAGAAGTTCGTAAGGAAGCAAAGGGCACGACCAAGGGATGGGACAAGGTGGTGGTAGAGGATGCCTCAGCTCCCCCCATATGGGCACGTTTCTACGCAATCGGGACGAACCAACCCATTTTCTGCAGCCGAGACGGCAAGCCGAGAAAAACCTTGGCCGAAATTTCCTACGAGCGACGTAATGGATACAGTTGGTTGGGATATTACGCAAAAGATCTGATGGCGAAGGATTACCCCGCTTGGCAACGGAAGTGGGCACCCACGGACAAAGTCTTGCGAAACAGCAATCCTTGACACTCTCTTTGGGATGGACCTGACGAACGATCCCATTCCCGGACTGGTTCGAAAAATCGCAGTACCGGCCAGCGTCGGTATATTCTTCAACACCATGTACACCCTGGTGGATACTTTCTTCGCCGGTTTCATTTCCACCGAGGCGTTGGCCGCACTTTCCATTTGTTTCCCTGTGATGTTCCTAAAAATGGCCTTGAACAGCGGAATTTCCGCAGGCAGCTCAGTCCTCATCACAAATGCTCTCGGGGCAAAAGATCAAGACAAGGCTCATCACATCTGCCTTCAGTCGATTTCCTTCGCGTGCATGGTCGGAGTGGTGGTTGCGATAACCCTGTATCTAGTCTCGCCCCACTTATTCCAGTTCTTGGGAGCAAAAGACGAGTATCTCGAAATGGCCGTCGACTACATGAACGTCATTCTCTGCGGCACACTCTTCGGAAACCTTCAAGGCATCTTCAACTCAGGTCTGAGTTCACAAGGTGACACCAAGCCTTTCCGAAACGTATTGATCGCGGGTTTCTTTCTGAACTGCGTTCTGGACCCCTGGTTCATGTTCGGTGGATTCGGTATCCCGGCCATGGGTCTTAAGGGGCTTGCCCTCGCCACCATCATCATACAGTTCCTCGGGGCAGTCTACATGTTTGGCAAGCTACGCCGCACAGAGTTATGGAAAAAAGCAAAGTTTGCCGAGTTGAAGCCTTCTCGAACCTACGGGGAAATAACTCGACTTGGCGTACCGGCAAGTTTCGAGACGGGAAGCATTGCCGTGCTCGTATTCATCGCCACGTTTTTTCTCAGTAAATTCAATACCGAGGGAGTTGCCGCCTACGGTATCGGAATTCGTATTCAAAGTTTCATCATTCTGCCCACCTTCGGTCTCGGTATCGCAGTCTTCTCGCTGACTGGTCAAAACAATGGGGCAAACAAGCCCGAAAGGATTCGGGAGACCTTGAACATCACCTTGAAATACGGCCTTATTATAATGTCGGCCGGAGGAATGTTCCTCTACTTTCTAGCCCAGCCCTTGATGGAGATTTTCTCGAACGATCCAAAGGTAATCGAGCTGGGGAGCGATTTCAACAGAGTGACCGCAATGCTACTGTTCGCCTGGGTGATCCATAACCAGATGGTCGACCTGTTGTTGGCATTGAAAAAAACGATTTCCGTAATAATCATCTGCCTTTATCGACAAATCATTGGTCCTTTCGTCGCGTGCTACCTTTTGGCATTCCATTTCGACATGGAGGAAGCAGGTGTCTGGTGGGGCTTCTTCCTAGTCGCATGGAGCGCCGCGATCGTGTCCTACTTCTACGGACAACGCGTGCTCCGGCAAAGACTCGCATCTGGTCAGGAACCCCCCGAATCCTCGGCCCCTATTTCTTGAATATTAGTTCCAGTGGGCAACCTCGGGCTTGCCCGCCACATGCCTTGGATTAAAGTTCAGACAACATGAAAACTTCCCTGATGCTTCACTTGCTCTACACCATACTGACTATCTTCGAACTAATCATAGGGAAAACCAAGAAAAGCCTTGAGTAAACAAACCTCAAATCAAGATCATGCTTTAGCCGAAGAAGCTTTTCTATAAGAAAGAATGTAGAGCATGGCCAACGGGATTCCATAATCACCCCAACGTTCG
>CAWVZQ010000159.1:0-6507 GCA_963934405.1 uncultured Opitutales bacterium
TTTGATTCAGCGTCTTCCGCGACTACTTGCTCTTCCGCGAGACCTACTGAAGTTCCCGTGACCGCCTCCGCCGCTTCCACGGTTGCCACCGCCTCGCTGACCTCCGCCGCCTCGGGGACCGCCACCACCACCACCTCGTCGTCCTCTGCCGCCTCGATTACCTCCGAAACTTTTTGGAGCGGAGGCAGTGGAGCGCAGGGATTCCTCGCAATGGTAGTCGTGTTCAAGATCGACCGGGATCGACTTTCCGAGCAAGCGTTCGATAGAGCGAAGGTATTCATTTTCCTCTCCGCAACAGAAGGAAATTGCAGCGCCGTCCGCCCCCGCGCGAGCCGTGCGCCCGATGCGATGGACATAGGTTTCCGATTCTATGGGAAGATCGTAGTTGATTACGTGGGTGATGTCGTCGATGTCGAGACCCCTGGCCGCGACGTCGGTTGCTACAAGTACTCGGTAATAACCGCCCTTGAACCCGTCGAGCGCCTTGGTGCGGGCCGCTTGGCTTTTGTTGCCGTGAATGGCGGTCCCTCGAATGCCAACTGAGTCCAGTTTCTTCACCACCCGATTGGCGACGTGTTTCATCTGGGTGAAAACTACCGCCTTTTTGATGCCGGGATCTTTCAGCAGATAGGCCAGAAGGTCATTTTTCTTCTTCTTGTGGACATATAGAACCTTTTGGGTAATCACTTCGACCGCAGGCTTCTCCGGAGCTATCGCGACCCTCACCGGGTTGCGAACCATAGAATTGGCCAACGCCTCCATTTTCGGAGCCATGGTGGCGGAAAAGAATAGGGTTTGCCTTTGTTCCGGGATTTTTGCCAAGACACGTTTGATGTCCGGGATGAAGCCCATGTCGAGCATCCTGTCCACCTCGTCTAGAATAAAGGTTTCGACCTCGTTCAGATGAATATACCCTTGCTGCATCAGATCCAGCAGACGACCGGGAGTGGCTACCAGAATATCCACTCCTCGGTTCAAGGCCTTGACTTGACGATGCTGATTAACACCTCCGAAAATGACGGTGTGAGTAAGCTTGAGAAACCGACCGTAGGTTTGGATGCTCTCTTCAATTTGGGCAGCCAGTTCACGTGTGGGAGCTAAGATAAGCGCTCGCGGCGTACCTCTTGCAGGTCTTTGAGATTTGCCCGAAAGCCTTTCCAGCAGGGGTAGGGTGAAGGCCGCGGTTTTCCCGGTGCCTGTCTGGGCAGTACCTATTAGGTCTTTCCCTTCCAGCAGGTGGGGTATGCACTTCTCCTGAATGGGAGTGGGCGTGACGTAACCTTCTTCGGAGACGGCACGTTGTATTTCCTCGATCAGAGTGCCGAACGCACCCTGTGGTTTCTTTATTGGTTGGTCCGAACCGGAATGGTCGGAGTTTTCGCGATACGCGTTTTCTTGGTCTTTCATTTTTGTTCCTAGTCCGGGGGGTCTATAAATCTCTACCCGCCGGACACGTGGAAAAGAAAGTACCGCAATAGTCGCGGTGGTTGTGCATTCTTACCGAAAAGGCCGGAATGCGAAGTTTTGCCAACTTTAGGATTTGGAGCTTTTTACGCTCCCCACACCTGAAGTAAATCAAAGCTTATACCTGAATGCCCAATGGAATGCAAGCTCAAGGATAGCGACTTCCGAGCCGACTCTCGTTAAGTGAAAAAGTAAAAGTCCTTTTCTAAAGAAGCCCCAAGGCCTTCATCTGTTGCTTTAGATCTTGATAGAGACTTTGGGTGACATAGTAACACCAAATGCTGAAGATGGTGATCCCGATGGTCAGAATGATTTTGGTACTTCTTTTATATTCCGGATGCAACCAAACCAAGGGAAGGGCAAGCGGACCCACTGAAAGCAGGGCGATAACCACGATGGAAGTGGTGAAATACCATTTTGTTTCCGGTCGGCGAGATTGATCAAGGAACTCATTGCAATATCGGCACTTAATGGCTTCGTCCTGTATTTCTTCCGCACAGAAAGGGCATGATTTCATAAGTCTTATTGTGTTCCTTTGGTATCAATAAGCCAAGGAAAGATTTCTCCCATTGGTCGAAGCTTTTATTTCGGGGTTCCCGAGGTGTTCGACTTTTCAGCGATTCTATTCAAAGTCACCAAGAGCGGCGTGGCTTGCTTGGGGCTCGAACGACCGATGAGCTCGCCTTTTTCGGAAACTGCCACGGAACCGCCAAGTGTCGATCCATCCGCGTTCTTTATGGCATTGTCTCCAATGAAGTTTGATTGGATGATTGGGCATTGGCAAAAGCTTGCCACCTCTTGCAGCAACCTTGTCCATGGCTCTTTGCCATTCCACTCCCAGTTATCGTCCCAGCCCCAGTAACCGGGCCATAAGATGGCATCGATGCTTTCTTTCCCGAGGAGTTCTTTGGCGTCCTCGATTTCTCGGCAAAAAATCAATGCGAACCTGAATCCCTGAAAGCTAAATACTCTTTTTCTCTTTTGAGGAACGGAGAAAAAAGCTTCCTCGGCGGGAGTTAATCCCCTCTTGCACAAGACCTCAATGACCTCGCCGTCTTTGCCCACGACAAGGGAACCGTTGTAGAATGAGTTTTTTTGGCGAATGGATGTAGGTATTACGGCTCCGACCCGATACTTCCTGCAAAGTTTCAAGGCTCTTCCAAATGCCTGCTGCATTACGTCCTCGGACAAATCCGGCCTCGCCGCGAAACCTGTAAGAGCGCACTCGGGAAACAAAGCGAGATCGGCTCTCGCTTTCGCGGCAAGGGCAAGGCCCTCTTCGATCGCCTTCAAGTTGCTTTTGGCGTTAGCGGAATTGGGAATTTGGATGGAAGCTACCTTCATTCTGGCGTTGCTTGCGCTAAATTCCTTTGGCGTACATCGTTTCTTCTTCGGTTAGGTGCAGGCAATTTTTATTCCGGATCCGTGGTGGAATTCATCTTGGGCCGCGAAGGAATTATTTTTCCGCAATGGTTTGTCCGATATGCTTCATGTCCTTGAAGCGCGCGAGTACGACTTGCCGGTGGCGTTCCTCGAGGCTAGCCCGGCGTTCGGTGGAAAGAGAGTCCGCGCAGCGGTGGCAACAAACCCCGGGTTCGTAATCCGGAGATTTCAAGTCCTCGGCTTTTAATGGCCAACGACATCCAAAGCAAATTTCGGCGTCTCCCTCTTCCAGTCCATGAACGACTGATACGCGGTGATCGAAGACAAAGCACTCGCCTTCCCACAGGCTATTCTCCGGTTGGACGTTTTGTAGATAATTCAAGATGCCGCCCTTGAGGTGATAGACTTTTTCGAACCCTTTCTTCAACAGATGCGCGGAGGCTTTTTCGCACCGTATTCCACCCGTGCAAAACATGGCTACTTTTTGCTTTTTGGAATCACCGAGGTTTTGCTTTACGTATTCGTCCCATTCACCAAATGCAGTGGTTTTCGGATCAATGGCTCCCTTGAAGGTTCCCAGTTCCACTTCGTAATCGTTGCGAGTGTCGATCAGTATGACTTCGGGGTCGCTTATGAGTTCGTTCCAATCTTCGGGTGAAACGTGTTTGCCAGCTCCCTCGTTGGGATTCACCGACGGGTCCCCAAGCGTCACTATCTCCAGGCGTATGATTATACGCAACCTATGGAAAGTGAGTCGCTCGGTGGGGCATTCCCGATGTGGCATTTCGGCTAACCGCTCGTCGGAGCGAATGAAGTCCAGCACGCTATCGACTCCCTGCTTGGGGCCGGCGATGGTGGCGTTGATTCCTTCCGTGGCCAGAATTATAGTGCCGAGCACATCGGATTCAATGCATTGTTTTTGCAAGCGTTCACGAAACTCTTCGCAATCTTCAAGTTCGGCGAAGCGGTAAAAAGTGGCAACCGTTTGTTCCATGGAAATATTGTGAAATGCTGTTTAAGATTCTCTCTACTCAAGACAAGAATTATTCTCTCGTTAATCCGAAGTAGAACATTGTTTTACTTCTCCTTTTATGCATTTCCACTTTCTTACTTCGTGTGTGATAGGAGACCGGTGTTATTGAGCACCGTTTGCTCATTCGGTTAGCTACCTAGTTCGAGGTCAGACCGAACCTCGGCGAACTTCTTTATCGCGAAGGTCAAGTCATCTTGAGTGTGAGCGGCTGAAATCTGAGTGCGGATGCGAGCTTTCCCCTGAGGCACGACGGGATACGAGAAGCTAACGACGTACACGCCTTTTTCCAACATGGCATCGGCCACTTTCGTCGCGAGAACGGCATCGCCAAGCATGATGGGAGTGATGGGGTGTTCTCCCGGAAGAATTTCAAAACCGCTGCCGGAAATTTCTTCCCGGAAAAACCGGGTATTAGCCTCGAGCCGGTCTCGTAACTCGGTGGATTCCGTGAGTAGCTCGATGGCCTTTATGGAGCCGGCCACTATGCTGGGCGCTACGGTGTTGGAAAAAAGGTAAGGTCTCGAGCGTTGCCTAAGGTATTCGATGATTTCCGCTCGTCCGCTAGTGTAACCTCCGCTGGCGCCACCGAGAGCCTTGCCCAGCGTGCCCGTCAGGATGTCGATCCGCCCCATGACTCCTTGGTGTTCATGGGTGCCTCGACCGCGCTTGCCCATGAAGCCGACGGCATGCGAGTCGTCTACCATAACCAAGGCGTCGTGCTCGTCGGCGAGGTCGCAGATGGCGGAGAGGTTGGCGAGATAGCCGTCCATCGAAAAAACGCCGTCGGTGACAATTAGCTTTCGGCGAGCATCTTTGGCTGCCATCAGCTGTGTCTCGAGGTCGTCCATGTCATTGTTCTTGTAACGGAAACGCGCTGCTTTGCAGAGGCGCACGCCATCGATGATTGATGCGTGGTTGAGTTCGTCGGAGATCACGGCATCATCCGAACCCAGCAGGGTTTCGAATAGCCCGCCGTTTGCGTCGAAGCAGGAGGTGTAGAGAATGGTGTCCTCCGTTCCGAGAAAGGTCGTCAGCTTTTCCTCCAGTTTCTTGTGTATGGTTTGTGTGCCACAAATGAAACGTACGCTGGCGAGACCATAACCCCATTCGTCCAGCGCTTCGTGGGCCGCCGAGATGACGTCGGGATGGTTTGCCAAGCCAAGGTAGTTGTTGGAGCAAAGGTTGAGCACGGGAGCTTTACGCCCCACTCCCACATGGGCGGACTGGGGGGAGTCGATGATGCGCTCGGACTTGTACAGACCGGCGGCGCGAATGTCGTCGATTTCAGTCTTCAGTTGCTGCCGGCACTTCCCGTACATGATTACCACTCCAACAAGACTTTGCCGCTTTCCCCACTGAGGGCTGTTTCGAAACCGTCCCGAAAATCATCGAATTTGAATCGGTGGGTGATGACGGGCGCGATGTCGAGACCGCTCTGGAGCATCACTGTCATCTTGTACCAAGTCTCGTACATTTCACGGCCGTAGATGCCCTTGATCGTGAGCATGTTGAATACAACTGCGTTCCAGTCGATGACCATATCTTTCTCGGGAATGCCGAGTAGGGCGATCTTACCGCCATGGCACATGTTGGCTATCATGTCGTTGAATGCGCCGGAGTTCCCGCTCATCTCAAGTCCCACGTCGAACCCTTCCTCCATTCCTAGTTCTTTCTGAATGTCGGTAATAGACTGTTCGGTTACGTTTACTGCGGAAGTAACTCCCATCTTCCTCGCCAATTGCAAGCGGTAGGGGTTTACGTCGGAGATGACGACGTGTCGGGCTCCGGCATGCTTGACTATGGCGGCGGACATAATGCCGATTGGACCGGCTCCTGTGATCAGCACGTCCTCCCCAAGCACGGGAAAGCTCAAGGCAGAGTGAGTGGCGTTGCCGAAGGGATCGAAAATGGAAGCCACGTCGAGATCGATGTTCGGGCTATGCGCCCATACGTTGGTTTGCGGAAGTGATATGAATTCGGCAAAAGCTCCCGGTCGCGTTACTCCGATGCCCGCGGTGTCGTTGCAAAGATGTCTTCGTCCCGCCATGCAGTTGCGGCAATGTCCGCAGACTACGTGACCTTCTCCGCTGACTATTTCGCCAAGGTGAAAGTCTCTCACGTTTTTCCCCACTTCCACTATCTCTCCCACGAACTCATGTCCCACGACCATGGGGACGGGAACGGTCTCTTTAGCCCATTCATCCCAGTTGTATATGTGGAGATCAGTCCCGCAGATGCCCGTCCGATCCACCTTGATCAGGACGTCATTGTCTCGGACTTCGGGCTCGGGAACATCTTCAAGCCACAGGCCGGTATCCGGTTCTTTTTTTACTAGGGCTCTCATTCTAATGTGAAATCAATTTGTTGGGGAATGTACAGGTTTATCCAAGCTTTTTCATGTTGGCGGAACTTCTTCAAGTCTTTCAGGCACTTACGATCCAATAATCTGCCGCGTTGACCAGAAGGGATTTTCTCTAATCACGAAATCCAGTCGAAAAAACCGATATCTTCCAGTTCTTTTTTCAGTGAGGCTCTGGCGGTTTCGGTGAGGTTGCCCAAGGGGGGGCGAGCGGGTCCGCATGGCACTCCGAGCATTTCCATCAGCGCCTTGGTGGCGGGAAGATAAC
>CAWVZQ010000160.1:0-6479 GCA_963934405.1 uncultured Opitutales bacterium
GTTGTCGCCTTTGCCTTAGAAGAGGTCTTCTTGACTGTCGCTTTCTTTGTCGACGGAGGCTTTTTCGCGCCTGCTGGTGTCTTGCGACTCTTTGTGGTTTTTTTTGCGATCGGCGCTTTTTTGGCCGGTGCCTTTTTCGCTTTTTCTTTGGTCGGTGACATGGGCGGAATTATTATCGGTCTCGGGTTGTTGGACAAAGGTTAGTTGTGGTAGCGATCCTCGTTGCGATCGTAGAGAAGCCAGCTCTGTTCGAAGTTTGGTGAGTTGCTCGGATCCGTCTGGGTTCAGATTTGCGAATCGTTCCCGAATTTCATTTTCTTTTGCTTTGAAGTAACGATTAAAGAGAGCCTGTAGCGAGGCATTGCATGCATTGTGCACGTCCACGGGGTCATCGTGGGCTGGTTTCCGGGATAGTATTTCGTAGGCGGTGTTTCGTTCGTCATCGTTCTCTAGTATCTCATCTAGGGATGCGAGTCCATTACCATTATCCTCGCGTATTTCAGCCAGTGCCTTGGCTAGTATTGTTCCTGCAGGGGATGTGAGATTGAGCCATTCCGGTTGGATCACTTGCGCTAGAGGAATTGCGACTTCATTATGGTGCAAAACAAATAATAATAGATCATCCTCGGCAGTTGTCAACTTTTGGGAAGCGTTATTTGGAATTTTTTCAGATGAGGCTGTTTGGCGTGAACCGTACGAAGGTGAGCTCTTTTTGCTCAGAAAGCGCGCGAATTCTTGTCGAGCGGAACTTTCTTCCAGTTTCATCAACCGAATGGCCTGAGCCAAGTATTCGTCTCGTGCCACGAGAGAATCCGTTTCGGCCACGATTTCAAAAATATGTTCCAAAACTGTGTTCTTTTGGGTGGGCGTAGGTTCTTTCGTTTCGCCCAAGTACATGGATACGGCAAAGGCGATGCCACTGAGAGACTCGTCTTTGAGGTTTTCCAAACCTGCGAGACCTTCGTCGCGGAGCAAGTCGTCGGGGTCACCTCCGGGAGGTAAAAGAAGAAAGCGGATGTCGAGAGCGCTTTTTACGCAGATTGGGAGAATTCGGAGGGCTGCCTTTCGGCCTGCTTCATCACCGTCGAGAAGGCAATCGATGCCTGCCGGTCGATATCGTCGAAGGAGATGGGCCTGAGCATTGGTGAAGGCTGTTCCTTGAGGAGCTACGACGTTTTTTACTCCTTGTTCCCAGCACCGAATGGCGTCGAGTTGACCTTCGACCAGCAAAAAACGTTTATTTTCGTCAATGTGGCGTCTTGCCTTGTCGAGATTGAAGAGCAGGTTGCCTTTGCTGAAGATCGGAGTTTCGGGAGAGTTTATGTATTTTGCCTCGCGAGCAGGATCATTTTCCGGCGTGACAGACAATTGACGGGCGGTAAAGGCGACGACGCGCTCTTGGGTGTCCCGAATGGGGATCATAAGCCGACCGCGAAAGCGAGTCAGGAAATCCGTTCGTCCTTTGCGGTCGAAAAATAGCCCGCTTTTGTCTAGGACTTCCTGAGGGATTCCTTTTTCCGTGAAAAGGCGAAGAAGGCCGGATGAGTCAGGGGGAGCGTAACCGATCCCGAACTCCTTGGCTACTTCATCGGGGAAGTGTCGTTCCTGCGTCCAGTACTTCCGAATGAAGTGCCCTCCCTCGTCATCAGCCCAAAATTTTTCGCGATACCAAGACATTGCCAGCTCATGTATGTCGAAAAGGGCTTTTCGATGAGAAAACGACTGCGCTGCAGGGCTACCGTCGGCAGTCTCTTCGTAGCGTAGGTTTATGTTGAAGCGAGTCGCGAGAAACTCGACGGCTTCCTGAAATTCCAAGTTCTCCACTTTTTGTATGAAGCTTATGGCGTCTCCTGCCTCACCACTGCTGAAGCACTTGAAAAAGCCTTTGTCCGGATGAACGTAGAAAGAAGGTGTCTTTTCTTGGTTGAAAGGACTGAGCCCTTTCCAGTCTGCCCCGGATCGCTTTAGGCTCACGTAAGGGGCCACCACGTCGTGGAGATCTATTCGGGCCTTGAGCTCGGCGACAAAGTCACGGTGTAGTCTTGGCATCGGGTAAGTCTCAGGACGAGGTCACAAAAATCTTTGTAAACTTCAGGGATTCAGAGGTAGACTTCGCAATTCCCGCTCGGCTTCGGGGCGCAACGGATTGTCCGGGGGTGCCATTGCCAACAGTTTTCGATAGAGGATGGCGGCCGTGGCAGGTTTGTTTTCCGCGATATGATAGCGGCGAGCAAGTTGCCACAGAATTTCGATGGACTCGGGAAAACGTTCGTGAGCTTTTTCCAGCTCTTCGAGATAGCGTTGTCCCGCGAGTGTCTCACGAGCGATGCGAAGGTAGTCCATGTGGTATCCTAGATCTTCGGGTGCATGGCGCGTTGCTTCCAAGGATTTCATTTCGGCCTCGTCGCCTTCACCTAGAAGAAAGTGGGCTTGGGAAGCCATATGCCATGCCGCGGCATTTTTGGGGTTTTCCCTGATGGCTCTGCGGGTAAAAAGCAAAGCGCTTCGGAAGTTCTTTTCGAGCATGGCCAACTCCGCTTGATCCAGAAAACTTTTCTCTGCAGGTTCCGAATTATTTGGAGAACTTGAAAATATGTCGGCAAGGGAAAGAGGGGCGGCGGTGGTTTCATTATCCCGAGATGAGGTCTGCGAGGCGTTGCTCTCGATCGAGAATGGAGAACCCGGAGAGTTTTCTACGATCTCGGGAGTGCGGGGGGGAAGCTTGGATCCACCTACCACCGGTTCAGCCTTAAGTGGAGCTAGTAAGGCTGCGGCCAATTGCGAAGCGGTTTTCCCATCGGTCGCGTAACCTCTCTGAAAGAAGTCCAGTCCACGGCGACGTTTCAATAAATCGGCGGCTGCTTTTGCGTGTTCGCTCTTGTCTAGAGAACCCGGATGTGTCTTTTCCATCGCCAGTATCAAGGTTTCGGCCGAGTTCTCGTCCTTCAGGTTAAGCCTGATTTCAAGCAATCCGAGGTAGGGGAGTGGCGATTGATTCGGAGCTTTTTTTTCAGCGGACCGGAACCAGTGCTCGGCTTGAGGGTACATTTCCTTTGCCAAAAACAACTGAGCTACGGCCATTGCGTCTGCTGTTTCCGCCTTGTCAGATGCTTGCAAGAAAGCGTCCAGAGCCTGGCTTTCTTTCCCTAGTCGGTGGAGCACGCGGGCGTATTTCAGATTGGCAAAAGTGTCATCAGGATGCTTTTTAATGTAGGTGGCATAAGCCTTTTCCGCGGATTCGTCGTCTTCTGCAAGCTCGTGAGCCTGCCCAGCTTCGGATAAAATGTTCGTTGCTCCGCCCAACGAGAAAGCCTGTTCAAGACGAAAGGCGGCGAGGGCGTATTCCTCGGCGTCGAGTAAAGTGCGACCGAGCATGGTAATGATTTCAGGGGATTCGGGATGTCGATCATTCAGATCACGTAGGATCGCCAGGGCTTCGTCTGTTTTACCTTCGATGCGTTTCTGTATTGCCTCGCCTAGGTCGGGCGGGTTTTGCTGATCAGGTTCACTGGGTGGAGAGACTTGTATCGGGTCGTCCGAACAACCGCCCGTGATCACTATCGAGACGACCACAGTGGAGAATCTTATCATACAAAGCGGAAATTGCATTAAAACTTCTATTCTCAACAGGACGTGAAACGTCAAGCTATGCTCGCGGTTGCAACCATGTTTTCTCTGAGTTTCGGAGTTTCCTTCTCCGTGGATTTGCCCGGTGAACCTTTTTTATCGAAGGACCGAGCCAAGCCATTGTTTCGGGAGAAGGCCCTTGTGACTTTCCGATGTTCACTGGGAAAACCTGAACATTATGCTCGTTCCGTCCGATCTCTCATTCTTTTCAATGAGCTGAAAGGCGGGGTGCAATTACAGCCTGATCGCCAATCCAAAGTCGGAATCAAACTTTCTACCCATTTTGCTCCGGGTTTGGCCACGTCCCGACCTTTGGTGGATGCTTTGCTCGATTTGCTCAAGGCTCGAGGGTTTGCTTCCGAATCCGTTTTCCTCTTGGATCTTGAAACAAGAGGCCTTCGTCGTGCAGGTTACCTGCCGCCTCGCAGCAAGGGAGGAAATCGCTATCGTGGGCATCCTGTGGTTGCTCTCGATTCGCGAACCTATTTTGACGAGAGATGGTTCCATGACAGTCCTATGCCGCCCACGACTGACTATCGAGCTCGCCTGAGCCTTCGGTACCCGCGTGACCGTGAAGTCCGCTTGCGCGAGGAGCGCCGCAGTTATCTGCCTGCCCCTCTTTTTCTTGAGGATGCCTTCTGGATCAACCTGCCTGTAGCTATCGACAGTCGTTCGTTGGGTATTGATGCTGCCGTTGGAAATGCTTCCTTGCACGCGGTAGACAATAACTCTCGCTTCCTTGGGCGCTCCACCACAGCTCCCTCGGCGGCGACTGAAATACTCGCCATACCCGAGTATTGGGAGAAGCACCTTTTTTCGATTCTCGACCTCTCCCGCTTTCAGTATGCGGGCGGTAGCAAGTTCGACGCTCAGTTCCTCGGCGGCGAACCGACTCTCATGCTTAGCGAAAACCCCTTGTCGGTGGATTACTTTTCCATGGAAGCTTTGAGCAAGGCTCGTACTGCTGAAGGTTTTGACCTTAGAGACAGAGAAAAAGCTCAGTTGTTTCGTTTCGGGGAAGATTTGGGCCTAGCTCGAAAAGGTGAAGCCCGGCTAGTAGATCTGCCCTAGCTTTCGAAGGTTTCCCTTAGATAGGCGAGGCTTTTGGTCGCGATGGTTTCGGGGTCCGGAGAATAGTCGAAGACCTCAACCGAAACATAGCCATCGTATCCGCTTTCCTTGAGAGCTTTAGCAATCGGCTCGAACTTGACCTCGCCAAAACCGGGTCCCCGCAGGTTCGGGTCATTTGCATGAAAGTGAGCGGTGTGATTGCGGCTCTCACGAATTATGTCCGGAATCGACTTTGTTTCATCGCTCATGGCCTTTACGTCTAGATGTAGTCGCAATGCTTTATGGTCTACTTTTTCTATGAGACGTATGGTTTCTTCAGCCGTATTCAGGAAGTTCGTTTCTGCTCTGCCCAGAGGCTCCATCGCGATTGTAACGCCTAATGAACCGGCAGTTTCAGCTATTTCGCGCAGTGTGTCGGCGGCTCGGGAAAAGGCATCTTCGTAGACCCAGTCATCCTCGACGTCTCTTTGTTTCGGGCTTCCCCATACCATCACTCGACCACCCATGGCAGCGCATATGCAGGCAAGATGTCGACCGAAAGCCACTGTATCCTTGCGGAGCAAATCGTCGGGCGTAGTAAGGTGAAGCCAACCCGGTTTCACTAGCAACCAATGAAGCCCCACGACTTGCAGTCCGGCGGATTTGGCGGTTTCCCCGTGCCGACCGGCTTCCTCCTCGGTCAGTTCACGCGGATCCTCCTTTAGCGTGAAGGGTGCGACCTCGATGCCATCGTAGCCTGTTTCGGCGACATGGTCGCAAGTTTTCGAGAAGTCCCACCCTTGGTAGGTTTCGTTGCAGATCGCGAATTTCATATTTCCCTATTCAATCTAGCAATCTGTCGAGTCCAAGCCTTTTCTGCCGGACGAACAGTCAGAGAGTCGTCAGCATGGGACTTCTTATGAGAATTTGCATCTATGTGTTTGTGGTGTGCCTGCTCCCTTCGGTTTCTGCCTTTGCGGGGGACTGGCCTCAATGGCTTGGGCCGAATCGCGATGGCGTGGCCGTCGGCGAAAAGTTTTCTTTACCCAAGGACGGCGCGATTTTCCCGACGCTTTGGAAAGTATCGGTTGGTGAGGGTTGGGCTACTCCCGTGGTATTTGAAGGCAAATTGATCATTCACCACCGTCCGGGAGTTAAGGAATCGATTGATTGCCTGGATTCTTCTTCAGGCAAGCTACTTTGGCGATACGCCTTCGCTTCCGGCTATCGAGATGGTTTCGGCATGGCCGAAGGTCCTCGATCCACTCCCACGATTGCCGGTGGCAAGGTTTTCACATACGGTCCACAAGGCATTTTGAATTGTCTCGATTTTGCTACGGGCAAGCTTAAATGGAATGTTGATGTGGCTAAACTGTTTCGTTCTCCACAGGGCTTTTTTGGACGTTGTTGTTCCCCGCTAGTCGTAGGGAAGCTTGTGATGCTTGACGTAGGTGGGGCCGGCGCCGGGGTGGTTGCCTTCGATGTGGACACGGGAAAGGTCTTATGGAAGGCAACCGATCACGGAAACGATTATTCCTCGCCTGTTTCGACTACCGTCGGTGAGGTTTCCTGCTCCCTCTTTTTCATCCGTGACGGTTTTCTTGGACTGGAGGTTCAAACTGGTCGGCAGCTTTTCTTCGAGCGTTTTCGCTCGCCAATTAATGCATCCGTAAACGCAGCGACACCCCTGCTGATCGGAGATTCCGTCTTTGTTTCCAGTTGCTATGATGTCGGTGGGGCCGTTTGGAAGTTAAAACCCGATGGCAAGGGTGGTGTGTTCACGCAAACCATCTGGAAGAAAG
>CAWVZQ010000161.1:0-6429 GCA_963934405.1 uncultured Opitutales bacterium
CGACCAAGATGAACTTCACGGCTCTCGATCCATCCGTTCGCTGGAGCCTCGCGGCGATATTTGGTGCTCTCCTCCTCTCAACGGTAATCGCTCAAGCACTTACTCGCCTTAAGCCCTCGGGAGATTTTTCAAATCTCCGCCAACGAGTCAACTCATGGTGGGTGATGGTCACGGTATTTTCTCTGGCCATGACCCTTAACCGAAACGTATCGATCGTCTTCTTCGCATTCATCAGTTTCTTGGCCCTCAAGGAATTCCTATCACTGATTCCGACGAGACGGGCGGATCGGCGGGTATTGTTTTGGGCGTACTTGGCGATTCCACTGCAATTTTACTTCGTATACTTGGAATGGTACGGGATGTTCATTATTTTCATTCCCGTTTACATGTTCCTGTTGTTGCCTCTCCGGATGGTCACGATTGGCCAGACAAAAGGGTATGTCCGTGCGGCAGGAACCATCCATTGGGGCCTCATGCTTACGGTTTTTTGCCTCAGTCACACCGCCTTCATGCTGGTTCTTCAGGAATCCAAGGCAGCTAATCCATCCCCCGGACCGGGCCTCGTTCTCTTTCTAGTCGTGCTTACCCAGCTAAACGACGTCTGCCAGTTTATTTGGGGGAAATCACTCGGGCGCCGGAAAATACTGCCTAAAGTCAGTCCCGGAAAAACTTGGGCCGGCTTTCTGGGAGGAGTGTCCACCACGACCGTCATCGCGTGGCATGCAGGCCCATTCCTCACCATGCTCAACGGATGGCAATCCGCCGTTGCCGGTTTGATAATAGGGATCGGAGGATTCGTAGGTGACGTCAACCTATCGGCTTTGAAACGCGACCTGCAGGTTAAGGACAGCGGTAGTCTACTTCCGGGTCACGGCGGCATACTTGATCGAGTGGACAGCCTCACCTATACCGCACCCCTCTTCTTTCACTACGTTTATTGGCTGTACGACTTCCATACCTTCGGCACGAGCATAGCGCAATAAATGAACAAGCTCTGCCGCTTGCTTTTCTTCGCGCTATTGGTGCGCCCCATCATGCTGGTCTTCCTCGGACTGAACGTCCGGCGCCGAGAAGGATTGCCCGCCAAAGGCCCCGCAGTTCTAGTGGCTAATCACAACAGTCACCTCGACGCGGTCACTCTGATGAGCCTGTTTCCACTTGGTATACTCCACAAGTTGCGACCTGTTGCCGCTCAAGATTATTTTTTCCGCAACCCTGTGTTGAAATGGTTTGCTCTAAATATAATGGGAATTCTGCCGCTTGACCGAAAAGTGAAGTCGAAGCGCCGCCACCCCCTCGCCGGCATCGACGAATCTCTCGATCAAAACGACATTGTCATCGTGTTTCCCGAAGGTTCCCGCGGAGCACCCGAGCAGTTGGGCGAAATGAAAGCAGGCATCGCGCACATCGCAAAGAAAAACCCCGAGGTCCCGATAATCCCCATCTACATGCACGGTCTGGGAAAAGCCCTGCCCAAGGGAGAAGCCCTCCTAGTCCCCTTCTTTCTAGATGTCTTTATCGGAGAAGCTATCACTTGGAGTGGAGACAAGACAGCATTTATGGAGCAGTTGACGCAGCAAATAAAGGAACTCGCAGAGGAGGGGAATTTCTCTCCTTGGGAGTAAAGCTTCTAGCAATCGCTTGGGGACTGGCCGAAGCGACCGTCTTCTTCATCGTACCGGATGTTCTGTTAACCTACTTGGTGCTCAAGGACCCAAGGCGGGCGACGAAAGCCTGTCTCTGGACATTGGTTGGAGCATTGGTCGGTGGAATCGTAATGTTTTGTTGGGGACACTACGATCCGAAAAGCGCAGCAGGCTTCTTGACTCAAATCCCTGCAATAGATGAAGAACTGCTCAATAAGGTCGAGCAGCAGATCGATGATGACGGAGTGAAGGCAACCTTCTTCGGACCAATCGCCGGTCGACCCTACAAGATCTACGCGGTTTACGCAGGTGCCAAAGACATTAGTTTTCCGAGCTTCCTTCTCGTCAGCATCCCCGCTCGCCTTCTGCGTTTCATACTGCTTACTTGGATCACTTGGTGGGTAGCAAACAAGCTTCTTACCAAGCTACAGACAAGACAAAAGGCATTCGTCCTGACAGCTGTCTGGATTGCGTTCTACTCTTGGTATTTTGCCACAATTTAAGGATACTTTCTTGACTGTCCCCGCAACCTTGGAAACGCTCATCCGATCTAGATACTCATCGCCACCGAAAGACTTTTATGAAAATTACTTTTCTCGCCATCATCATCACCCTGCCTTGCTTTGGCGGGACCAGTCAGTGGTACAAGGGAAACACCCACGCTCACACCACCTTATGTGGCCATGCCGACTCACCTCCCTCCGTAGTCGCCCAATGGTACCACGACCACGGATACCACTTCGCCATCCTGAGTGAACACAACAAGTTCATCGATCCCAAGACGGTCAAGTTGAAGGGGGAAATCCGCGAGGATTTTCTGCTCCTGCCCGGGGAAGAGGTCACTGGTCGCAAAACGGTGCACAGCACGGCCATGAACGTGAACCGCCTCGTGCCTTGGCACTTTGACCACGAGCACCGCTCCAAGATCATTCAAAAGCACGTCGACGAAACCATCAAGGCCGGCGGTGCCACAATACTCAATCATCCCAACTTCGGCTGGGCGGTGCAGGCCAAGGACATGCTGCCAGTCAAAAAGCTGTACCTCTTCGAGCTCTACAACGGGCATCCCTCGGTGCGGAATTTCGGCGATCACAAGCATCCCTCCACCGAAGAACTGTGGGACGATCTTCTCACCCAAGGCATGACTATCTATGGCGTAGGTTCCGACGACGCCCACCACTTCGGCCAATGGAACCCCGGCAAATCCAACCCAGGCCGAGGCTGGGTCATGGTACGGACCAAGGAACTCACTTCAGACGCCATCACCAAAGCCATGACACGCGGTGATTTTTACGCATCCTCCGGCGTCATGCTCAAGAAGGTCGTCCGTGATTCGAAGCGCATCGAGATCGAAGTGGACGAGGAAGCCACCACCAAGGAATTGGCCTCACCCATTCTATACGGACGTAAAGTAAAGGAAGGCAAACCCGGTTATTTGGTCGAGTTCATAGGTCCGAAGGGAAAAGTCATAAGGACGAGCAACTCAGCCAAGGCTTCCTGCGAAGTCGCCCTGCCCTACCTTCGCTGCAAGGTGACGCGTCGCGTGAAAGGAAAAGATGGTTCCTTGTTAGAGCACTACGCCTGGGTCCAACCCGTCTTTACCGATGGGCGAGCCAAGGAAACAGAGTAATCCGGCGCAAGGCTGCAAGCTCGGGCTTTGGCGAAGATACTGCCTCGACCTCGACTATTGGCTGGCCTCTTCCGCTTTCCGTACACGCTCCTTGGATGGAGGGTGCGAAGATAGGTACTTCAATCCTTCTTCGCCGCCGTGTTCGTGGGAGAGACGGCTGAGGGCGTCGGCCAGACGCTGAGGGGAAATATCGGCTTCCCGCAACAATCGGATGGCGTAGTCGTCCGCCTCGCTCTCGAACTCCCTGGAATAAGCGTCGTGCATTAGGATTGCCGGCAGGGCGTTGAGGGCTTCCTGAAGCGTATCGGTGGCTTCTCCTATAACAAGATAGGAAAGCACAGCAATGCTCGTGTCCTGCAGGAGCTGACGTAGGGAATGGCGTTCGGCTACGTGTCCAAGTTCATGAGCGAAGACGGCAAGGATTTCTTCGTCCGACGCCAGCAATTCAATAAGCTCGTCCGTAAAGACGATGGTACCGTCCGGCAGGGCGAAGGCGTTGGCACCGAGTGAGTCTCCTCTACGAAAAACGACTTCGTATACGAGAGCTTCCTTGGGCGGAAAAGTGCGCCGGATGAGAGTTTCGATCTCGCGCCTGCGTTTCGGTGCAAGGCCAGTGGGCTCCAAGGCGACTTTATCGAGGAAAGCGAGAGTGGATTCTGCGGTGCCGTCCAAGATGTCTTGCGGCAGATTCCGAGCCGCGATTCCCGCCAGCGCCGGTAGCCCGAAGACAACAAAAGACCATGATAAGAGTATGGTTACTGCAGTGAAGGGCAAGATATACCGCAGCTTGCCCTCCAAGGTGGGAACGATGCCCTTTGACTTGCCTACCGTGCGGAGCCATTCGTCGACGACGTCGTTGGCTTCGGTCTCGAAGTTCGATTGGTCAGGGAACTTGATGCGACGGGGCACGTTGCCCAAGCGCGAAGAAATCTCGGCCTCACGAATCTTGGCGCGTGATAATTCTCCCCCCGCTTCATCGGTCACCACCAAATCGCCACCGTCCAGGCGGATATTGGCATCGATGGCAAGCGATGTTTCGCCTGAAAGGTATTTGCCGGCGATGACCTCGCTCATATTGCCAAGTCTATGTCGAAGGCCTCCCCAAGTTCATTCCCGAGAGAGGAAGAGGTATCGACCTTCTCGGCGACAAAGGAGTCGAGATCGTCGGCCAACATGGATGTGCAGCCGATGCGGTAACGAGCATTGCGGACCATTACCCAAGGCGTGGCCAGACCGGCGGTAAAGACAAGCAACAGGGTATTAACGAACCACAGTCCGACAAGCCCGCCGGTCGTCAACCGACTGTCGAAGGTGATGTCTTCCAGTCGACTGGAAGTGATGACGTGGTTGGTCGTGTTTGCATGCCAGTAGGCACTGACTACTCCCATCATTGGATAAATGCACAAAGGCAGCAAGGTGCTCAAAAGCAGGCCTGCGCCGGAAGTAATGGCTTCAAAGGCAAAGGCAACGAGGACAAAGAACAGAACCGCGCCGAAGACCATCGCAAAGCAAATCCCTACACAGGCATAAAAGTGTCCCGTCCTCGGCATGCACAGAAACTGCGAGCCACCAAACTGGACGTTGCCGATGAAGAACTGCTTTTGTCGCATGTAAAACCACGGGAAGAGAATGCCCGCGGTTATATAGGACAACAGGAGACCGCCGACGAATACCCCGTACGATTCCCCCGTTGTGCCCGCGAAACCGAAACGCAGACCCCTGTACTCCGTGTTCTGCATTCTAAACCGAAGGGAGCGAACGATGATCACAGGGGCCAAGAAAAAGATCAGTAGCATCAGAGGGATAATCAGAAGTGGTTCCACCTGAGAAAGGAGCATGTAGAGAAGGAAGAAAACGATTGCGATTATACGACCCTTCAGAATAGCCACCGGATTCGCCACATAGGCGAAGGAGGAACTGGCTAGAGAGGTGCTCCCGTAGAAATAGTTCATCGTCCGCACCTTGGCCCAAGCCGAGTAGATCCCGAGAGTAACGATGCTGAGCAAGATGTTGACGATCCAGATGCCGAAGAATTCGGAACCTGATCCCGAAAAGACAAGCTGATGTCTCTTCGGCTTTTTAGAATTGGTTGTGTTGCGAATGGGATTACTAGTTGAAGGAACTGAGCTCAAATCCTTCCGTCGTGAATCTAAACTCGCACCGACGGATCGAACATTGCCACCTTGAGCTTCCGCACCGAGGGCATCTAGATGCTGCTGGTGTGATTGACCTCCGAGAACATACCCGGGGACTTGGCCAATAGTTACCCAGTTCCGATGATCGTGACAGGCATAATCCTCCTCGGTAAAAGAACCTTGGAGAACCTTTTCTCGTAGTTGTTCGAGGGTGAATGGTCCGCTTTTGCTACCATCCTTATAAATGTAAATCTGCATGATACCTTTCGGAAACTACTTAGGCGTGAACTTCTGGAATTATTGGACTTTTTGCAATATATTAAAGCATATTGGCAAAACGTACAGTGATTCGTTGTCTGAACATTACCATGATATCTAAATCAAGAGAATTTGGCTATTACAAGAAGGAGCCAATTTTATAATGTCAAAACGCTCACACATAGTGAAATAGCAGTAGACTTAATTAGCAAAGCCGTTTTTTTCGCCGTGATAAAAGCAATTACTCTCAAGGAGCGGTGCATTGTAACGAAAAAATGTTTCAACCTTTTTAATCGAAAACCCCTTTGAGAATTTCCTCGTCGGAAAGTTTCTCGAAGTTGGCAGTCAGGGAAATATTTCGTGTAATGGTAAAAGTGATGGTGGGGGATTCGCCTTGTATCGCTCCACTCCAGTTCAAGAACTTATAGCCTGAATTCGCCTCGGCAACGAGAGTGACTTCGTCTCCGTGTCCATGATAACCGGCGCCTGTCACAATGCCACCGCGAGAGTCGTTAATGTTGGGAGTTACAAGGACCGGAGCAAACCGCGATTCTGCCATCCAATCGTTTATCTCGTAGTCGAAGAATAAGCGGGGGTAATGAGATTCCCGTTGATAAAAGAACCAGCCGAATTCGGTAAAGAGTTCGTCGGCACGATATACGTCTTGGGTGGAACGTTGTCTGCGGCGAATGTAGAGGTAGGGGTAAATGTCCTCGCGGGTCCAGTGCCAACCTAGACTTTCCGACCAGAACCAGATGCC
>CAWVZQ010000162.1:0-6428 GCA_963934405.1 uncultured Opitutales bacterium
GGCACGGTTGCTCGGGCAAAACCTATGGATGATCCGATGGCAATTTCTGAACCTGAAGATGCGGAAGAAAACGAAGATTGATCCGATATTCACCACCCATTGATACATTTTCATCTTAAACCAACAGAAAAATTATGGCTGACAGCGGAGTAGGATTTGACGAACCGGAACTAAGTTGGACCACACAGGACATCGAGCAGAAACTCGGGTTCAGCGGTGGCCGCTTTACAGACACCAACGCCTTTTTTACCTTCTTGGTGGGACTTATATTTTCCACTTTGTTTTTTGTGGTGCTCGAATTCGTTATTGGGGATTCGGGGACGAATAAAGAGTGGAAGGAGAACAACAACGTACCCGTTATGCAGGAGGACGGTACCCCCGCATTACTGGAGGACGGTACTCCCCAGACCAAAGCCAAGCCCATCCCCATTCACAAGGAATTTGCGGACAAGTTCATCAATCGAGGCATGGGCGGTTACGTTATGGCTGCAGGTATCATGATGTTCTTCTTCTGGGCCCTCACCATCCTTGTAATCAAGGGTCGCAAGGTGAGTTTTCAGCGCAAAATCCTCACCCTGAATCTGATACCGCAGGATCCGAACTTTTTTCTGAACAACGCCACTGCACGCGACGCTCTTCTTCGGATTCGGGGGCAAGTGGACGACCCGAAGCATTACCTTCTCCTCAACCGTATCGACGTAGCCTTATCCAATTTGCAAAACATTGGTGAAATTTCCGAAGTGGCAAGCTTGACCAATGCACAAGCATCCATTGACGAGGATCAGGTATTGGCTAGTTACAGTCTTATTAACGGTTTCAATTGGGCGATTCCCGTACTTGGTTTCATAGGAACCGTTCTAGGTTTGGGGGCTGCCATCGGTGAGTTCGGCATCACTATTCAGAATACGGGCGACATAGCAGCCCTCAAGGACTCCCTGACGGATGTCACCGGAGGGCTTTCGACTGCGTTCGACACCACTCTACTTGGCTTGGTTGCCTCGATTGTCGTTCAGATGGTGATGACCTTTCGCAAACGGCAGGAATTTCTTTTGTTGGACGAGTGCAACGAATATTGCCAATCCTACGTTTTGGCCAAATTGAAACTCGAAAAGAGCGGCGGTCGTCGTGGAGGAGCCTAAAGCGAAGTCGTTCTTGGTGGTCTATTTGCTTCCTGGACAAAACTTAATTACCCTGATTCATGGCTAGAGGGGGAAGGGTTTCCGACGAGAAGGTTAGCTTCTTCGCGTTTCAAGACATCATCACGGCAGTGATCGGTATCTTGGTTCTGATTGCTCTTATTTTAGCTCTTCAAGTTAATCCTAAGTCAGAGGACCCCGGCGACAATCCTGATGAAGCATTGTCGCCTGTCGAGCAGATTACAGGAGAAAGGGAGGGAGAGGGCAATGCCACCGTGGTGGTGGATGATTTCTGCGCCACCGCAATCGTTGCTGAAATTGCCGAGATAAATCAGCAAATGGTGGATGCCAACAAGACTTTCTTCGTTCAGATTGAGGAAAAGAACAGCGAACTGGAAGTATTGAACGAGGAATTGGAACGTCTTAATCTCGAACTAGTGCGGGAAAAGCGAAAACTTGGAATCGAGGATTCCAATGAGACCAAATTCATCAAGGAGAAAATCGAAAAGATCGAACTTAATCTAGACATTGCGCAGGCTAGGATTGAGGAACTCGAGAAGGAAGAAGAGGGATTGGAGGATCAGGTTGATTCGCGAGTCGTACGCACGGTTTCCGAGATGAGTGAACTTGAACTAGAAGAACTCGATAACCATCTCAACTCACAAATCGAACAGATCAAATCCCAAATCGAAAACGAGGTCAGGGTGATTCCGCAACAAAACAATACGGCTGAAAAACCGGTTTTAGTCGGTCTCGGTGGAACCGAGTTCACGATCGGTGAATTCAATGGAGAGCAGCAAACCTATGAAGTGAATGCCGCCGACTATACCAAGACACTCGTACAGGCTCTTCGTAGATACGACTCAGGCAAGCACTTTTTCGTTTACTTCTTTCGCCCATCGGCATGCAGGGCCATTGTGAATGCACCTGGCCGAGGTGGGGCAATAATTACCAAAAACCTTTACAAGCTTCTTTGCGACCCAAAGAACAATTTGACTACAATATTAGGTTTCAAATACGGATTCGAACCCATTCATGAAGATGCGGCTCTTCTCTTCACCGATAAACAACCCGATACCTTCGAAGCACTGTTGAAGGACCTCTAATTCGGAATAATTGAAAATAAATTCACTTTTTTCTAAGAAACTCGCTTTTACCGCGTCAAATAAGCATAGACTCCCTTTTTAAACGATTGATTTTATAACACTATGGCCCGAGAAGAAGAAGACGCAGGAAGCCTAGACATGTTGCTCGACACTCTCTGCAACACGTTCGGCGGGATTATCCTAATCGCCTTGCTTCTTGCCCTGAGCGTCAATGAGAAGAGCCAGGAACTGTACGATGAAATCGTCAAGACCGATGACAATCGTTCCGACTTAATCGAGCAGCGAAACCAGTTGCGGAACTCCCTCTTGGATCTTGAGGATGAACAGGCGGAAGATATTGCCGACGTCGAAGACGAAATGGACGATGCCCGCAAGGAAATCGCAGACTTGAAAGACGACGTCGATGCCTTGAAGGAAAATGGCGCCGCAGCGGAAGACTTGGCCACTCGCAGCAAGACTCGTCTAGAAAAACTAGTCACGGACGAATTGACCCTTGAAGAAAACCGTCTCACTTCCGAGGAACAGATCACCCGGCTCGAGACCATCCTCTCTTTTCAGCAACTTTCGCAAGAGTTGAAAAAGAAACCTTATCGAAAAGTTAGCCTCCCTCAAGCTAAGGGCACTCAAAAGGAGCAACTTCCCGTGGTTGTTGCCCATGGTCGACTTTATCCGATGCTTACCCTCAATCTGGGTCGAATCTTCAAGAACGAGGACGGCCTTGCCTGGGGCACTCTGCCCGATGGGCGTCTTGAGGTTGGCGTTGATCCCGCCCGAGGCATCGATCCCAATAACGCCGTTCAACTCGAGACGTTTCTCAATTCCGTACGAGATGCCGCCCGTACGGTAAAGAAAGCTTTCTACCTTAACCTCTTTGTCCATTCCGAATCCGATAGCTTCGCTTTATTTAATAAAATACGTGATGAAGCCGCCCTGCGTGACGTGTCCTATAATTGGATGCCCGTATCGGAATTGCCTCTTCGCTTGAAATTAAGCGAATCCCTAGTGAATATTATTCAAAACTGAATTTGCCTTTTACCTATTTACGCGCCAAGATTAAGTCGTTTATTTAAACTAACCACAGAAGAACCTGCCAGCCGTGCCTAAAGAACTAATCATATCATTTGCTTTTCTAGGAGTTTTCCTACTTGCCTTGATTTGGGGCGTAGTGGATACTGCAATTGTACAAAATCCTATATTTTTGCTTTTGGGAGTGGTAGCGTTTGTCGGACAAATTGTGACCGCTCACTTAGCATTTAATCAGTTTAATAATTCCACCGAACCAGAAACAGCCAACCAGGAGAAAGAAAATGAGCAAGGAAGAGACGAAGGAGAATCCGACGGATTCGATGATTGACGAAGAAGTCGAGGAGACTTCCATCAACGCAAAGCACAGGCCGATTGCCTTGGGCAACCTCATCGGAGGATACGCCTTTGCCATCGCTTTTGCCGTTCTCGTAGCCTTGGGCATGAGTGATGATGGTGTCGAAGTTGCTCAAAACGAAGATAAGGAAAGCGTGGACGAGGGAGAACTTGCCGGAGCCGCCGAAGGCGCTGAAGGCGAAGATTCCATCATTTCCCTGGTCGGAGGGAAAAGCATCGCTTGGCCACTCGGACAGGAATGGACTGATCCCGGTTGGACCGCCTCGGTGGATGGGCAGGACATGACTGCATTCGTTGAGGAAATGTCATTTGTGGATGTTAACGAACCTGGTCAGCACAAAGTTATCTATACGATCAAAGATACCAACAGCGGGCAAGTACTTGAAACCAAAGAGCGATTTGTAACCGTCAACGCAGGTGGATTTGTTCGTGACAACGATGTCTTTGTCGATCGTGGCAACGATGTTCTCATCGATCGCGACAGGGACTTGATTGTCGACGCGGATCGTGATAACGGTCTCCTTTTCGTCGATAATGATGATCGTCATTTGCGATTGGCTGGTCGTGATCTTGGCGATGGTGTCGTCGAGGGTGGCGTAGGTGGTCCTGATCGTGTCGGTTTTGGCGGACGCGGTGGTCGTGGCGGATACGGTGGAGACGATGACGTCGATTTAGGCATTCTCGACCGTCGCCTCGGTGGCGATGACGACGACTTGCTGGTAATCAACGACGACGATGACCTTTTGGTTGTTCGTGAAGACGATGATCTTGTTCGCAACAGGGACAACATTGGTCTCGATTTAGGTGGTAACGACGACGTGGATGCTACTCGCTTCGAATTGGACGAGGATGGTCGTGGTGACGACGATGACTTGGGGAATGTCGGAGATTTCGCCGATGATGGTCGTGGAGAAGGCAAGGGCGATCTTCCCGGAATAGGTGAAGGTAGCCAAGTTTATGCTTACAACTTTCCGAGCCAAGGTGTAGGAGCCGGCATCGGTAATGCAGGTGTCGGAGCTGCCGCAGGTTTCGCTGGTATCGGCGCTGGTATTGGGCAAGCCGTTCTCGATGGGAAAGCAGTTCCTGCTCTTGGCGGAATTGGTTCTTATGCTCCCGCGGCGCCCGCCGCTCCTGCCGGACCCGACGGTGATGGAGACGAATTGCCGGATGCGATGGAGTCTGTTTTCAAAACCAATCCTAAGTCCAATGATACGGATAAAGACGGAGTCAGTGATTCTGATGAAATTAGAGGGCTTTCTAATCCTCTAATGGCTAGCAGCAAGCCTGGTACGCCTGCTCCGGGCGGAGACGCTGATGGTGATGGTGTTCCTGCCTCGCTTGAAGCACTCTATGGACTTAGCCCTACAAATCAAGATACCGATGGCGATGGCTTTAACGACGGCGAGGAGCTTGCCGCCCTTACCAATCCCAAGGATCCGGCAAGTAACCCTGGTGAAACCGGTGGTCCTGCTCTTGCCTTGGCCCCCGGTGTTGCCGGTGGAGTCGGTGGACTCGTTAATGGCGCTGGCGCTGGCGTCGCTGCCGGATTGATGCCCGGTCAGGTGAAGCATCCTTTAGGTTTGGGAATCAACTGCGAAGGATGCGGTGACAAGGGTTGCACGGATTGTGGTGGCGTAGGCGGTCATGGTATCGGGGGACACGACGGGATCGGTCGCGACGAAGACGAACGTCATTGGGAAAACCTTCCTCCCGACGGTAACCTCTTCATTATGATGTATGTGGACGAAAGTGGTTCAATCCTTTCTACTCGTAAAGCTCTTATGGAAATGCGCGATGGTATGATGAAGGATGCCCTTCTACCTTACTATATGAACGACGAGAGCTTGTACAACCGTCGAGTAAAAGTAGTGGGTACTAAAGAGATCGGAACTCCTGGAATTGCTGATGATGGTGAACGTTCACTTGAATTTTTCGCTGCAGCAGCGAAAAAGGAAAATGTCTTGGCACTTGCCTTTCAGGATGAAGGAGCACCGTCCTATCATCTGCCCACTTTCAACAAGAACCCCGAGAAACATTATCTCAAGGACTTGGGTGTGCTGCGCAACCGGCTTAACGGTTTCGGCGGAGTCTATCGTGGAGTCATGTTCCAAGTGGATCGAGGCAAAACGTTCGCAAAGTCGTTCAAGGAGTTTGTTGAAAGTGCTTGGCAGGGAGAGAATTATCTCTCCGGCAAAGGCCACAACTTGAAACCGTACTACTGGCAGGAAAATCGTCATCACATCCGTAATCACGATGGTATTGTCTTCAGTGACGAGTATCACATCCAGTCCGAGGGTGACTCCCAATACTATATGGACACGATCTTCAAGGCTGCCAAAAAAGTGGGCTTGGACTTGGGCACTTACGGCGGTGGACTCGAAGATGGTAAGTATGTGGGGAACAAAGATGGCGGCAAGGTCGTGGCTAAGGCGGGCACTGCGCAAAATTCAAATTGTCCCATCAAACCGGGAAATGCCGTTGATCCTGGAATTACCGTCGTGCACAATGGTAAAACCATAGCTTTCTGCTGTAACGGTTGCAAAAATAAGTACACCGCCCAAATACGCGTAGAGCGGTAGTAATTGATTTTAACCTGAGTACTTTTAGCCGGAAGGCCCGTTCCCGACCGGCCACCTAAACCATGTCGAGCAAGTTGATAGCCTCTTTCGTACTTGCCGGAGGATTGGCGGTGGCGATGGGAGCGGGCTTTCTAGTTGGAGGCTTGATTTTAGGCGCTGCACTCCTCTTTGTCGCATTAGGCCAGTTGGCTCTTTCTCACCTTGCTTTCTTTGAGGAACGCAAGCGC
>CAWVZQ010000163.1:0-6398 GCA_963934405.1 uncultured Opitutales bacterium
ACGAGCATGGGCGTACGCAAGGATTCCTCGTACATCCATCGCTTGTCGAACCAACCGTGCTCGCCAAGGTAGAAACCCTGGTCCGAGCAGTAGATCACGATGGTATCCTTCTCTAAGCCCGCTTCCTTGAGGTAGCCGAGCATCCGTCCGATTCCGTCGTCCACAGATGCGATGCAGCGCAGGTAGTCCTTCACGTAGCGCTGGTATTTCCAACGGACCAGCTCCTTGCCGGTGAGCTTGGCCTTGGCCAAGGCCTCGTTCTTCGGGTCGTAGGCGGCATCCCAAAGCTTCTTTTGCTCTGGTGTGAGGTTGCCCGGGGCGCTCAGCTTCAAGTCGCCCCTAGTCATGGTCTCGGCAATGGTCATGTCCTGCTGGTGGGCGGCCAAGGTGCGTCCCGAATAGTCGTCAAAGAGGGTGGGGGGTTCGGGCAAGGTGACGTCGTCGTACTTGTTGAGATACTTGGGAGCCGGTTGCCAGTTTCGATGAGGCGCCTTGTGCTGAAACATGAGCATGAAGGGCTTTTCCTTGTCCCGTTTGTCTCTCATCCAGTCGAGGGCGAGGTCGGTGATTACGTCGGTGGTGTACCCAACGTGCTTGACCACCCCGTCGTTCTTGCCGTCACCGTCAGCATCCTTGCGCATGGGAGGATTGTAGTAGGGGCCTTGCCCGACTAGAACCTCGGAGTAATCGTATCCTTGTGGGGCCATGTGCTCGCCGAGATGCCATTTCCCAACCACCGCGGTGGTGTAGCCAGCCTTGCGAAGGAGTTTTGGGAAAGTCTGCTGGGTTCCGTCGAACCTGTTCCCGTTCACGAGGAAGCCATTGGCATGGGAGTACTTGCCGGTCTGGATGGCGGCCCGCATCGGCCCGCAGATCGAGTTGGTGACGTAGCACTGCTCGAAGAGCATGCCGTCACGGGCAAGCGAATCGATATTCGGGGTAGGGCAGTGTTTCTTTAGCCAAGAGTCATAAGCCCCGACCGCCTGATAGGCGTGGTCGTCGGTGAAGATGAAAAGAATGTTTGGTCTTTTAGCCGCGCTTAGGGAAAGGGCGGTCGTGGCAAGGAACAAGGAGAGAAATTTCATTCATTTGAACCTACCGATCAACTTTGCCTGGTCAAGCGTCCAGCAACCTCGACCTTGTTTTGACAGATACAGGATCAGATCGTAGGTCGGTCGGTTGGTTCCGTTAGGCAAGGGGAATTCCGAAGATGCAAGTCGGGTTGGTGTAGTTGCTACTCAGCAAACAATTTTCGAATGCGTTCTGCTTGGGCTTGCTGCTTTTGTAGATGCATTGATCTTTGACGCCTGAATTCATTCATATTGAAAACATTTGGAGTGGGGTTTTCGTTTACGTATTTCTTGCTGCTTACTTCCTTCCCGGTTGAGTCGATTCGCTTCCAAATCCCATGTGGTTTGCCGGATAGGTAGTTTCGTTCGATTCTAAGGCGTCCATGGTGATCGAAAACTCTCACACTCCCCGAGAACGGAGATTCTTGGAGTGTGGCAATCACATTATCACGTTCCCTTCTCAGTCTCGACATGATCTTTGTCTTTTCGCCCACTCCCAAGTGCTGGTCTTGCGACATCATTCTCGAATATTGTTCGCGAATCCTTTTTATGCTGCCGTCCAGTTCGGAGAGGACTTTTGGGTTTTCGTACTTTGCACCAAGCTCTCTCACCCGATTCTGGTTTTTGGCCATATGATCAATCAAACCCAAGGCAAAGGACGAGTTTTGAACCTTGAGTGGAAAGGATGGGTCTACGGGTCTTCTTGCCATTTGGTAGTAGGCGTCTGCCATGAAATCGGTATCCGAGACCACGATTACCGAAATTTCACGACCGGAAGCTGAACTTTTGGGCTTTCCCGTGATCTTGGCCGCGATCACTTGTTGCTTGCCGGTCCCTGGAACCTTTGTTTTCGATGGGTTGAATCCTCTTCGGTTTCCTGTACTGTCCTTTGACCAAAAAGTGTCCGCTTGGGTGAACCCTGTTTTATCTCCTGAGGAAACGAGTGGTTCGAAACTTAATTTTGAATTCTTTTTCGGAGAAATGAAACCCGAGCAATTAAAAAGTAGGTGCTCAATGTTCTTGGATACTACCAAGGAACCGAAAGCATTTTCAAACCCACCGACATAAACAAATTCGTCTGGAAAGCTCGAACTTTTTTGGATTACGGGAAATGGGTTGTACCTATCCCTCAATACCAGTTTTTGCTCGCCTCCTGACAGTTGGCAGAAATTCACTTCCAGAAGCTTCCACAGTTTTGACAAATCTCCTCTTGCAATCGGTTTTTTCGATAGCGGAACAGATTTGCTGATCGGGTTTGAGGACGGAGGGTCGAAAGTGCCGAGGAAATTTCCCTGCAAAATGGGAATGGGGTCTTCGAAAATGACCGTTGGAATGCCCGACTTTACCAAAGAGACCAAATGATCAATACCCGAATCGTCCAGTAATGATGGTTGGACGACGACCATTGCATCGTATTCCATTCGAGAAGCTTTATATTCGGGGATTACAATTACCTCATAGCTTTTTTTCATTGCTAGTACGAATTCCCACGGGGGAGAACCTTCGCCAATGGTTGTAAACAAAACGCTCATTCCGGCAGATCCCATTACGGGAGCGTCTGTACTGAATATGCGGATCTTTTTCTTTACGGTGGAACTGTTCACCATGGAGCCAACCAGTTCTTTCTCTAGTGAGTCAACGGTTCCCAAGTAGGGAATGATTTGTTTGCCTAGGCTCCCTTTGACGGCAGCCCCGAAGTAATGTTTTCCGGCATTTGGAATCTCTTGGTTTGGCATCAAACTCGATACGCCGGAAACTCCCAACTTTTCGGCAACCACGGCCACGGGGTCGTGCTCTTCGATCTCGTGAATTACGGCTCGCACTTGCCCGGAGGCAGTTTTCGAAATTTGATTGATCAGACTGAGGACGGACAATCGACGATGAAGAAGGCTTTGTGGGAAGTGTTCCTTCGGGCTTAGGAAAACCTCTATTTGCACTGGTTTCTTCAATTGATTGATTGCCGTACTTGAGGATTTAGACAAGATCGGTTCTTCCTTGAATATAGGCGAAAAACGCTCGATTTCCTTCCTGATTTGGTCGATCGATTGCAATGGTTCCGACTTCTGTGCAAATGAGAAGTTGGTGGCAATCGTGTAGATAATCGCGTGTCGAAGGAAGTTCCGTAAGGTTGTTTTCATGCGAAGAAGTTATCAAATATATCATTTCCTTCCCATTATAATTTTCCACAATTATTGCAAAGAGGGCAGCTTCATCCTGTAGTTTCCACATGGATACCTCACTATTCTAGAGAAAAAGAAGTTGATCCAAATTGAATTAGCGCAAGTCGAGAAGAAATAATTAAGGGTGAGTGGTGTTCACTGTAAAACCTATATCCGCTTCAAGTCGCGGAGGAATTCGCGGTTTTCGTTCGCCTTTTCCTTCACTAGTCGGGCAACTTCCTCGGGTTCCTTATACTCGTTCCAGTCGAGCGTGAGGACGCGGGTGTAATGGTCCATTTCCTCAATGAAACTCTCGTATCCCTGGTGCAACTTTTCCATGTAGTCGAGCGTGATCCCGCCCTCCGCATTCCGTCCGCGCTCCTTGATTCGTTGCATCGAGACCTCGGGGGTGACCCGTAAATAGATCAGAACGTCGGGGTAGACGAGGAAACGCTTCATGACATTGAAGTGTCCGACGTAGGTCTCGTAGTCACGCTTGTCGATAAATCCCGCCTCGTGGAGCATGCGTGCGAAGATGGTGTCCTCGTAGATGGTCCGGTCCTGGACCGCTCCCTTTTCCTTGTTCCACACGATGCGCTGGTGTTGTTCGAACCTGCGGAAGAGAAGGTGGAGCTGCATCATGGCTCCCCAGCGGTTCATGTCCTCATAGAAGTCGGCCAAGTAGGGATTGTCATCCACGGGCTCGTTAAAGGACTCGTAGCCTAGGTAATCGGCTAGCTGCTGGGCGAGGGTGGTCTTTCCTGCTCCGATGATTCCGGCGATCCCTATAAACATGATTTTCAGAGGCTAAGAAGCTGTCGGCATGGGTCAAGCGTCCATCGCTTGCAGGTTTTCTCTCAACCTTTGAAAACTTTGCCCGACGAAAAAGATCCCGCTAGGTTCCGCAAAAGGTTTGCTGTACTTTTTCATCCGGTTTCGGGGGGGATTGGTAGGGCTTGAGCTGGTCCCCGTTCTCATAGGGTTTGTCCAAGGCGGATAAAAGCTTATGAAATGGCTGGAGGTCATCTTCATCGGCAGCTTGCAGGGCTTCCTCAACCTTGTGGTTGCGTGGAATCACGGTGGGATTGCTGTTTTGCATCAAAGCCAAGCAGGATTCAAAAGGTTGATCTTCCTTTTCGAGCTGGGATTCCCAGCGAGCATGCCATTGCTTGAACTTTTCGTCATTATAGGCGGCCCCCTTTGGTGGAGTCTGTTCCTTCATTAGGTCGAGGAAGGTATTCGTGAAGTCCGCTTCGGATTCATGCATCCAGTCGAGAAGATCGGTCGCCAAGTCATTGTTATCCGTGTTTTCCTTATGCAAGCCAAGCTTGGACCGCATCATGGTGAACCATTTGCCCTGAAATAGAGCATCGAAACTACGCAGAACGTCCTCTGCCATAGCCTTCGCTTTGTCGATCTTTTCGTCCAATAGGGGAAGTAGGCATTCGGCAAGGCGAGCTAGGTTCCATTGAGCGAGGTTCGGTTGGTTGGCATAGGCGTAACGTCCACCGTGATCGATCGAGCTAAAGACCGTATCAGGGCCGAAGGTATCCATGAAGGCGCAGGGGCCGTAATCGATGGTTTCTCCGGAAAGGGCCATGTTGTCGGTATTCATGACTCCATGGATAAAGCCCACTCGCATCCAATGGGTGATCAGATCGGCTTGTTGTTCGATGATCGCTTCGAGGAGGGCGAGGGGCTGGTCTTCTTTTTCCTTAATCAAGGGAAAGTGCCGATCGATGAGGTAATCAACGAGGGCCTTCACGATTGCCTTGTCCTCATGCAAGGCGGCGTATTGAAAGGTTCCGACACGAATGTGCGAGCTCGCGATGCGGGTCAGGATTGCTCCCGGCAATTCCGTTTCCCGGTATACCTTTTCCCCAGTCGTCACAACGGCTAGGCTGCGGGTGGTGGGGATCTTCAAGGCGTGCATGGCTTCGCTGATGACGTATTCGCGCAGCATCGGTCCCAAGGCGGCCCGTCCATCTCCACCTCGCGAATAAGGGGTGCGTCCCGAGCCCTTGAACTGAATGTCCAGACGTTGTCCCGATGGGGCTAGGTGCTCTCCCAGCAAAATGGCCCGTCCATCGCCAAGCATGGTGAAGTGCCCGAATTGATGGCCGGCGTAAGCTTGTGCAAGGGGTTCGGTTCCATCGGGTATGAGATTTCCGGCAAGCAGGGCTACCCGGGAATCTTCGCTCATATCCGATAGGTCCCAGCCGATCTCGCAGGCCAGTTTTTCATTGAAAATCACGATCTCCGGATCGGAGACCGGGGTCGGTGATAGCTTTGAGAAAAAGACCTCGGGCAACCTTGAATAGGTACTTTCCAAATGGAAGTCGGTGTCAGTCATTCCTTGCTCGTTGAATGAACTGGTCGGATGGAACTAGTTTAGTTTCAGGTATTCGACGACGTCGCGCAATTGCTGGGCATTGAGCCCCAATCGACTGGCGGGCGCCATGAATGAGGTCTTCACTTGCTTGCGGGACTTGAGGTCCGCCTTGCCGACCACGAGGTCCTGTCCGCCAAAAACTCGAATGACAAGCGGATCGCCTTCGGCTTGTATGAATCCTTGGATTTTCTTGTCTCCTTTCACAACGAGTTCGGTACCTTCGAACCCGTGGGAAATTTCGGCGGATGGATCGAGCATGGCATTGAGGATGATTTCGCGCGTTTGTCCGCGTCCCCAACCGGCCAACGCCGGTCCGAACTCGACCCCGGAGGATCCGATCTTGTGGCAAACGTAGCAACGTCCGATCAATACCTTTCCTTCCTTTGCGTCTCCCTTGAGGGAAAGGATTTCCGGGGCCTTGGGCAACTTGGTCTCCGGTCCGAACTCAAGCGGCGCGAGCCTGTCGACGTAAACGGTGGGCCCGGCGGGTTTGCCCGAGAGTTGATCCTTTGCCTTGTAGGGATTCCAAATTCCCTGATCGCGCTTGTCGATGAATACGGAAGCGAGCTTGCCCGTCTCGCCACCTGCGGACTTGGCGATTTCCACCATCGCGGTAGCTGCCTGCGGAGCCTCGATCAAGCTGATCGCAAAGAGCATGGATCGCCGGAAAGCATCGTCCCTGTCCTTGTCCATTGCCCAGTCCTTTAGTTCGTTCACCGCGCTGACCGGGTGCAACCTCCAGACGAGTCCGGCATACTTCGGGTCGAATTTCTTGCC
>CAWVZQ010000164.1:0-6394 GCA_963934405.1 uncultured Opitutales bacterium
AAGCGGACTATGGGCATGGAAGAAGAACTCGGGATGGCACTGGACTGCGCCGGGGGTATTCCCCCACCTCTACCGCAACGACACCAAGCAATGGCTCTACTTCCTATCTAGCGAGGAAGGCCAACCCTACTTCTACAACCACGCCACCGGCTCCGTAGAGTAGTCGCGCCTTTTGCCGGGTGGCGCCGATTGGGCGCTTGCCTTCTGGCTTTCGGGGCTCAATCCTCGAGACAAATGATACGGCAACCTTTTTCGGCGATTGTTCTGGCGCTTTCATTAACATTTCCCCTTGGAGTCTCCTCCAAAGGAAAAGACAAGCGAGACGACGACACGGTCAGGGTATTCATCTTCGCAGGTCAGTCCAACATGGTAGGCTCCGATTCCAAGGTGAAGGATATCGAGCGCTTTCCACCTTTCGCCGGTTTGGAGGAAGCTCAGGAAAAGGTCAGATTCTTCTATTCCATCGGTCGCGAGAGGAAGATGGAGTCCAAGGGTTGGGTGGACCTGCAACCCGTCAACAACGTGGTCGGCCCCGAACTGAGCTTTGCCCGAAAGGTGTCCGGCGCGATCGATTCTCCCATCGCAATCATCAAGTGCGCCGCCGGCGGAACCCATCTCGGTGGCGACTGGAATCCCGACGAACCGATTGGATTCAAGATGTACCCGTTGGCCCTGAGCCTAATCCGGTCCTCCTTGGCCGAACTGGAAAAGCAAAAGGTGAAGTACCGGATAGAGGGTTTCATGTGGCATCAGGGAGAAAACGACATGTTCAACAAGGACTACATGCCGAACTATGGGAAAAACCTGAAGAATTTCTTAGCCAAGTGGCGGCGCGACCTGAAAACCCCGAAGTTGAAGTTCTACGTGGGCGAACTCTGCACCAAGACCATCTGGGGCATGGACTTGAGACCACGTATGTACGCGATCAGTCAGGGACAGAAGGAAGTGTGCCGAGAAGATCCCTTGGCCGAGTACGTGCCGACCTCGCACGTCGGGGTTGAAATCGGAGGCGGCGTTGGCCTGCATTATCACTACGGGACCTTGGGCCAACTCGAGCACGGCGAAAACTACGCCCACGCCTACCTCCGAACCATCGGGCAAGCAACGAAAGTTTCGCGACCACTAACGAAGTGGCCATACCCCAAAGGCGAAAAAATCAAGCTGTTCATCCTCGCAGGCCACCGGAACATGGAAGGCGAGCGAGCCTTCGTTCAGCAACTGAAAGAGCTCAAGGGCAAGGGGTCTCTCCTGAAGAACAATTCGAAGATTGCCTACAAATACAGCCTGGGTGGTGGTTATAGGAAATCCGAGGGATGGGAACCCCTCGGTCTCGTCGGTTACTACGACACCTTCGGTCCCGAGCTCAGTTTCGGGAAAACCCTCAGGGAAAAGCTCACCGAGAAGATCGCCATCGCCAAGTTCACCCACAGTGGGTCGCAAATCATCGACTGGACTCCCGAAGGCAGCATGGCCGAAGACCGTCACCTATACCCACGATTCATATCCTTCATCAATGAATCAATGAAGGAACTCTCGGACAAGGGGAACGAGGTAGAGACGGCGGGAATCTTTTATCACCTCGGCGAAAACGACATGTCCTTTCATCCTTACCGCAAGCAAGCCGCCGAACGGTTGCAGGCAATCATCAACCAAAGCAGAAAGGACTTGTCCATGCCGGGACTGAAATGGTTCGTCAGCCAGCAACCGCCGACAGACGACAAGCGGGTAAACAACTTGGACGTCGTGGCCGACGTAGAAAAAGTGGCGGCAGCAGACGAGGCGATCATTCACCTCAAGGCATTCGACTTGCCGGCACAGGAGAAGAAACTCGTAATCAATACTTCCGGGATCGTCCGACTCGGTGAATTCCTCGCCAAGGGTTACCTCAAGAATTGAAAACTAACCGAAGGAAGAAATGAAACTAACGATTTTCGCATGTTTGATCGCCGCGCTCAGCTTGGCTTTCTCAAAAGTCGAACTGCTCGGCGTCACGGTAAAGAAGCCTTCCTCCAAGCAACAACCTTCCAAAAATAAAAACGGGAATTCCAAAAACAACAAGAACGGGAAAGACAAGGGCAAGGGAAAGGAAAAGACCGAGGCGCAGAAGCGAAAAGAAATGCAAGCCAAAGCGGCCGAGCAAAGAAAAAGGGCGGCAGCGGCCGCCGAAAAAAGACGCAAGGAATTGCTGGCAGCTGAGAAAAAAAGACTTCAGGGCAGGGTTACCGCGGCGAAAGGCGAAATCCAAGAAGCCGCATTAGGCATCAAGCAAATAGAAACCCGTTTTGCGAAGGGTCGATCGGGTCGGAAAAAATTGGTCGCGGCGTTCCGAATGGTTTTGAACAAGGAGAAAACCAAGGCGTTGCCCGCAGTCAGGACACGTCTGGAGAGGGTTTCCCTACAACTGAGCGAGGAGGCCAAAGACTTGCAAAAGGCAGCCGGCAATTTGGCGGCGCTTGCTGAATCTTGTAAAAAGCTTACCTCTCCCTCAGCCGGGAGCGGAAACCAGGAAGGAAATGCAGCGGAGTTCGAGGACAAAGTTCTTTCAATCAAACGAAAACTGGCAACCATCGAGCACACCCTGACAACGGAAGAATCCCGGCAAAAGAGCCATGTCTTTTTGCTTTTGGCCGGAGTAGCGGAATTCTTTCAAGGAAAGGTTTCTTTTACCGAAAAAGAGAAACAATCTATCCGAGCTCTCTCCAATTGATCAAAGCCGGATGAGAAGGGAACATCCGTAGGCTTGATCTTCCCGATCTAACATAAGTTTATAACTTTAATTCTCCCACATCCCGCTCCGGCATAAAGACGAGACGCTGAGGATCGAAATTCCCATTGAAAAGACCATCATAGACACGTTGCGGTCTCTTCCACCCTTTCGTATTGATTCTCGTGTGGATTTATGGCAAAAAACAAAATTCCATATCGCGGGGGTGTAACTCAGTTGGTAGAGTAGCGGACTCTTAATCCGTTTGTCCGGGGTTCGAGCCCCCGCGCCCCTACGATGTGACGAATCTCACCGAAGGTGGTCACCCTTAGCCAAGATGATTCCGCCGCTCACGATGTTACAAATGTCCACGCGGGTTCATTCTTGATCGAGGTAGAGCCCAGCACGGTGCCGTTGATATAGACCCCAAGCAAACCAAGAAAGGTTGCACATCATACCCAAAGGAAACATCAAGTTGGTATGGCAAAAGCAAGTGCGATCATTCTTTTGGCGGCAGCCGTGGTTTTGGGCTCACTCCTGCATGGCACTGGCAACGCAAAGGAAATTGAGAATCCCGTGGTGGCGACGTTCTCGATCGTGGCGAGAGACCCCGCCACAGGTGAACTAGGCATTGCCGTGCAATCCAAATTCGTGGCAGTAGGGAGCGTCGTGCCATGGGCCAAGGCAGGCGTGGGCGCCATCGCCACGCAATCATGGGCAAACACCCGCTACGGGCCGGTCGGACTGAAGTTGCTGGAACGCGGGATGCACCCCGAGAAGGTTATCGAGATCATGACCGATGCCGACGGCAATCGTGAGAACAGGCAGGTAGGGATTGTTTCCGCAGACGGCAACGCCTCTACCTTCACTGGCAAAAAATGCCTATCTTGGGCGGGAGGAACAACGGGGAAGAACTATGCCGCCCAAGGAAACATCCTGACAGGACCGGAAGTCGTAGACGCCATGGCAGTCACTTTCGAAAAGACTGAGGGTGAATTGGCGGAACGTTTGATCGCCGCCTTGCGAGCTGGCCAAAAGGCGGGAGGCGACAAGCGTGGCAGGCAGTCGGCGGCCCTCCTCATCGTGCGGGAGGGTTGGGGCTATTCCGGCCTAAACGATCGATACCGCGACCTCCGCGTGGACGACCACCCCCACCCCATCGAGGAACTGGAACGCGTTCTCCGCATTCACAAAAAAATCTTCCCGACACCCGTAATGAAAAAATCCCCAGACAAACGATGAATTTATTCGCGAGGGTTGCCTTTCGCCCAAGCATACTTTTGTACAATCATTCATGACAACGAACTTGCTCGAGCACCGATACGGAGAAAACGTCACCGTCTTCGATTCCCTCCTCCTCAACACCCTGCTGACCGAACTCAGCTCCAAGGACACCTTCCAACCGCAGATCAACCGAATCGTTCGGCGCCTCTACTCCTCCCTCTTCTCACTTATCCTCGATAGGGAAAACGGAGACAAAGACATTACCGTCGACACCCGCATGGCGACCTTCACTCCCAAGGGGACGCTGCAAACCAAAGTTCTCGACGACCAAGCCCGCTGGGTGATCGTCGACCTCGCGCGAGCCGGAATGATCCCGTCCGAGGTATGCTTCGACGAGGCCAACGAAGTCCTCGATCCTACCAAGCCTCGCATCGATCACGTTTTCATCAACCGCAAGGTGGACGAGAACGAGCAAGTGATCGGCACCGACGTCTCGGGCAACAAGATAGGCGGAGACGTCGAGGATGCCTTGCTCCTGTTCCCCGACCCGATGGGGGCTACGGGTTCATCCATAGCCGACGCCATCGGAATCTATCGCGACCAAGTGGAAGGCACGCCGCGCAAGGTGATCTGTGCCCACCTGATAATCACCCCCGAATACCTCCGACGCATCACCACGGACTTCCCCGACGTCGCCGTCTACGCCTTGCGCGTGGATCGCGGGCTGAGCGAGGAGGAGGTATTGGCGACCATCCCAGGCGAACGATGGGACGAGGAAAAAGGATTGAACGAGCGCCACTACATAGTGCCAGGCGCGGGCGGTTTGGGAGAGATCATCAACAACTCCTTCGTGTAACGGAAACATTCCCCGGGCAAGCCGACCCACACCCTTAGAACGCCGCCGTGCTCTACTCCTTCCTGGACCTCGCATTTCTGTTTGGGCATTCGGCCCTGATCGCCTTCAACCTGTTCGGTTGGATCTGGCCAAAGACTCGCCGCCTACATCTACTGAGCATCCTGCTGACCGCAGCCAGTTGGGTTGCGCTCGCACCCTGGTTCGGGCTCGGTTACTGCCCTTGCACCGACTGGCACTGGCAAGTCAAGGAAGCCCGAGGGCAAACCGACCTGCCAAACAATTACCTCACTTACCTCTTCGACACTTGGTTCGGCTTGGAAATCACAGACGCCACCGCCGAACGCCTCGCCTACCTCTGCCTAACCCCGGCCCTGGTCGCCTCCCTCTCCCTAAACCTACGGGACTACCGCAAGCGGACCGAGAACTCGGACTAACGATGGACGCCCCAAGGGGATTTGCCACCGAAACAAGAAGGCACTCGCCCAGAGCTTGCGACTCCGACTGGTTACAAAATTATCGCATTTTTATAATGGCACAAGGCAAGCCGGTCGTGGCATAATTGGATAAATGAACGCAGAGGAACTGTTGGCCACCCTAACCGACCTGAAGGCAAACAGGCGTTCCTCCTCAGAGGTGGATTCGATCCTCTCTCCCTTTCGAGACAAATCCTTCCGCCTACAATTTTCCTTCGACTCTTCCAGCCGAACGTTCGGGAGCCGTTTCGACAAGGCTTTTAAAAACGGCTATACGGCAATCGGCAAGCTCAAGGGGAAACTGGAAGTCGCCATCCTCTTCGACCCGGAGTCGAACTCTTTGGTAGAAGGACTGACTCCCGAAGAATCGCTGACCATCGAAGTGAGCTTGCTGGACTTCGACGGTCTCTACCAGCGCCCCATCCTCGGTCGGTTCCCGACGGAGAAAGACGCCTCCGAAGCCGAAATCGAATCTGAATTACCCGAGGAACCTGACCAGCAGGAAACCATCGAAACCGCTACGGCAATCAAATCGACACAACCCGTATCCACAACGAGGGCGGAACCGACTTCCGCCACCCCAAGTCGCGAATCCAAGGTTCACAAAACGGCAAAACCTTCCCCCTACCCTTCGCGCTTCAACCTCGAGAGCGCAAAAAAGTCCACCGGAGAATCTGCCCCAAAAGACACCCACGCGCCAAGCGGCACGAAAATCCTTTTCCCCATAATCGGCATCGTCGCGGTCATCCTCTCCACATGGGGATGGTCGAACGAGTATCCATTGATTCACCCTCCCTTCAGCTTGGATCACTGGGTCTTGTGGTCCTTTGTCACGTTCCCATTGGCCTTGGGCTTGCCCTGCTTGGCAAACCGGTCCTGGCTTGCCTTGTTCCTGGCTCTGGTCGCATTCACTTTTGACATAGTGGCTATCTCAACAGACGATTGGGACGATCACGAAACGGGAACCGAGGAGGTGGTGGAGGATACGGGACAAGCGGAAACTTCTTCACCGGAAGCAGGCGAGGAAGAATTAGAAACGGTGGAAGAAAGTCCCGTCGAGTGGATGTACGACTCCGCCATGCTCCTACAAGCGGGTTCCCTGCTCTTCCTCAGCTTCGGCCTTGCATCGTCGAGATC